>DYSA01000025.1:10069-16039 GCA_020726425.1 Fibrobacter succinogenes
GCCGATTCTGCCGGAATTGCTACTTTCGCCGATTCTGCCGGAATTGCTACTTTCGTCGATTCAACCGGAGTTGTAACTTTTGCCGAAGCGGTTGGAGTAATCACTTTATGATCTTCGGGAATGAGTTCGCCACCAACAGTCGCAATATCCTCTTTTGCCGATTCTACCGGAATACCCAGATTGGGAATCTCTGTGGGGGTTTTTGCTTTTTCTGCAGAACTAACCGGAAGCGCAACTACTCCTTTTGCACTGTCTGGTTTTCCCGAAAGTGCCGCAAGAGTTTTCAGCGCGGTTTGTTTACCCGAAGATGCAGCAAGCTGGCGAATCGAACTGATAATTCCTTCAAGCTCAGACTCTTCTTTGTTAAAAAGAGCGGCGATCGATTCGGGGAGCTTTTGCGTTCCCGCGAGATCTTTCGGATTCACTGCAAACTGAACACCAGATGGAAGTGGCTGCTTATTCTGAATCGCAGAGAGTATTGCCATGCGTCCACTAATATCGAGTTTTGTGCTACTTACTTCGAGTTTCATGATCTCCACGTTCAACGAACGGGCCACATCGAGAACCTCTTCACCAACGATCTCTTCACCGGCGATCTCAATAGAAACTTCCGCTTCGCCAGTTTTCTGAAGGAGTTGAGAAAACTCTTTCAATCCATTAAGAAAATCGGCCAACTGAGATACAATCTCTTCGGGAATATTTTCAGGATCAATATTGTTGAGACTTTTTTCCATATCAATATGAAGACCAAGAAGTTCACCTACCCTCTTAAGGAGTGCATCTACATCTTCAAGCGATTCGATTTTTGAAAGAAGTGATTCGCCATCTTTCCCCACTAACTGATTGGTAGAGAAAGCAGCTTCACTGTTCAGTGCATCTTGTGATACGTTTGCAGCAAGCGAATCAAAATCAATCGTTTTTGCTGATGATTTTTCAGTGAGGATCGACGCGAACCCGTCGAGCTGAACCGGTTTTTCCGGAATCATTCCGAAACCATCAACCGAGACACCAGTTCCTTTCAACGGTTTTCCGCTAAAGAATCCTTCACCACCAAAATTTACGTTTGACATATCCATTTTTCACCCCCCTCTCTTATCGATCTTACTTATTGCTCATGAGTTTGCTAAGGCGCGTTGCTTTGTCAGAAGACATAGCCGCAAGAATTTTTGCCTTCTGCCGATCTTCATTCATGTACTTGAAGATGCTAATGCAGAGTTGGTCATCTAACGTTTCCATAATACGCGCCCCTTCATTTGCTTTCATAGAACCATATACTTTTGCGAGTTTTTTCATGCGATTTACTTCATCTTCATTTTTAGCAACACTTGTTTGCTCGTAGAGCTCTCGCTCTTTTTGCAACTGCGCTCGTTCTGCCTCCAACTCCGCTTTCATTGTTTCAAGTCGCGATTGCTCTTGAATCAACTTTTCCCGTTCCGCTTCGACCTGTTTTTTCTCTTCCACGCTCGCCAAAAACGATTCCGAACTGGCGATGGCAAGGGAATCATGAGCGGCGGTCTGCTTTTCCATTTTGGCCTGATTATCAATTTCAATTTTGCGCGCTAAGTCGCCTTCGAACACGAGCTTTGCGTTCCCAGTTCCCAAAAGAATCCCCAAATACATGAGAGGAAATGAAAGAACCATCACCACAATTGCCACGAGTACTAATTCAAGCTTTTTCATATCAGACCTTCCGTTTCATACATGTGACAACGCAATGGATGTGCCATCACCTCATTTTGGCTTAAACAGTTGGACTACTGCGGGGATTTAGTAAATATTATGGTAAAAAGGGAAAAAAATTCCTAGTGGATTATCGGTTTCTTTAGAAAGCTATTTAAAATTGAGAATCGATCAATCCTTGCACAGAGTTGAAAGTGTGTCGTTCAACTCATCGTACTTGTACCAAGCGAGTAATTAGTTCTATATTAGATGACTATTTTGATACTACCGCAATGAACCTGAACAGCAGGAACCATCTATGAAATTCAATATCTTACCAATTCTCCTCCCGGCACTTCTCGCCGCTTCACCACTGAGCGAAGGGTGGAAACAACTCTATGCAAATAATCCCGATAGTGCATTATCACTTTTTAAATCAGTAAAAAAAGAGTCCCTTTCTGAAAAAGCGGCAGCCATTCGCGGAGAACTGGCGGTACATGCGTATCTCTACGGCGATGACAATTCAGGTGATAATAGTCTCGCAAGTAAAACCGCAGAACTCTTTCGCATCGATTCTGATCCGGTTATGCTCGCGGCGCATCTCGGGTATCTTGTGGGCTGGTCGCGGGATGGAATAACTGCCGCAGACAAATTGATTTTAAAAGAGTTATACCGCGCCACCTCAATGAGTACCTGTATCTCTCCCATGATCAATGAAGTGATCATTTCTAAAGAGATGGCTCGAGGGAAAATCAAGCCGGCGGGAAAACTCAATGCGAATACCGGTATTATCAAACAGTGGCAGATGATCGGCCCTTTTGAAAACAGCGCCGGAAGCGGATTCCAGACGGTTTTTGCTCCCGAAATTTCACTTCTTAGCGATACCGTTGTGATAGGAAAAGATCGCAATCAGGTGAAATGGAACCCCATTATAGCCACAACTCCCGATCCCTGGATTTGGCTGAACAATCATGCCGAAGGTTCCGACGCTGTTTACTATTTCGCCACATCGATCAACTCGGCGATTGAACAGCCGGCGATGATCAGTTTTGGAGCTTCGGGGAATTTCAAAATATTCCACAATGGTACAGCGATCATCCAAGATTCGCTCTTTCGCAATACCGGTGTGAATTCGTTTCTCACCAAAACAACATTGCTCAAAGGTGTGAACACATTCCTTGTTAAAATTGGGTATGAAGAAGAGAAAGCTAATTTCACCTTTGCGCTTTTGAACACTGATTACAAACCGTTTACCACAACTACTCCACTCACCGAACTGGTTGATCGTCGCGAACCAATGGCGATCACGGGAACATCTTCGGCGATCATGGTCGATTCGGTGCAATCGGTTCTGGAACAGCGTATCGCCGCTGACTCTTCCGATCTCGAAGCACAAGCGTCTCTGGTTTCATTCTTGTTAATTCAGGATCAGTCCAGAGAAGCGGAAGAGATACTGCGCAAGAATATTGCCCGCTATCCCGAAAGTGGTTGGTTGCAGGCTCAATTGGGAAATGTGTTGGCTCGGCAGGGTCGAATGACCGAAGCGGGATTGGTCTTTCGCAAAGCATTCGAATTATCACCGGAAGGTAACACTCAATGGCGCTATGAATTAAACCGCATAAACAACGAAAACAACCTCGACGCTCTGCAAAAGTTCCTCGATGGATCGGCGGCGCACCACAAGAACAGCGCCGATTGGATCTCTTCGCGCATGTCACTCTACGCTCAATCGGGAAAAACCGCTCAAGCAATGGCACTTCTCGACACCTTGGCAGAAAATTTCCCCGAAAATCCATCCGTGGCTCTTCTTCGCCATTCGATTTACGCCGAAGCGGGACAGATTGTTGATGCGCGGAAAGTGCTCGAGAGAATCCTCAAAATCGATCCATATAACCAGATGATCACCTACTCACTGGGCGAATACCTCACCAAAACGGGGAACACGAGCGACGCCCTTTCGCTCTATATCGACGAAATAACCCGCCGTCCCGAATCACCGCGCCCCTATTATCTTGCAGCATCGCTCTTTGCGGCGCACAAGCAGTATGCCGATGCGCTCCCTTACGTAGAAAAAGTGCTGACACTGACGCCGAACAGTTCTCTGGCGTATCGACTGAAAGGACAAATTCTTCAACAACTAGGAAAACAAAACGAGGCGCTTGAAACCTACAAAAAAGCGGTGGATGTCACCGTGGACGACTTTGTTGCGTGGGAATCTCAGCGCGAACTGGAAGGGAAACCGAGCTGGCAAGCACTGGCACCAATCCCCCCAGTTGATTCTATTCTCCCCGAAGCGCTGGCGTGGGCTGATTCTCTGGGCGAAGCGGTGACGGTTCTGTCGTACTACGATGATATTATTCGCTATCCAAGTAAAGCTTCACGCACCAGAACCTTTTTCGTGGTCCATCTCGCGGACAGAAAATCCATCGAAGAGTGGCAGGAGTACGTGATCAACAGCGGTCGGATCAGTGGACTCACGGTGCTTCAGGCGCTGACGCTGAAAAAAGATGGCCGACGCATCCCAGCGGATCGCGATCAGAACCATCTGGTGTTTAAATCTCTCGAAGCGGGGGACAATGTACTGGTTGAATATACTCAGGAAGAGCGAACTGGCGCCGGGATGACCGGCATGATCTACGGAGAACAGCGGCTTACATCGACGATTCCCGCCTATCGCCAGCACCTTCGCTTTATTACGCCGGTGAACGATACTCTTCCGTGGAGATCCAGCGGAATTGTTCCGACTCCAACAAATACAATCAACGATGGATTCCAAATCACCGAGTTTGTTTCAAACAAAAAAATCGGCGTGTCAAAAGATGAACTCTTCCTCCCCGATGATTTCGAAACGAATAGCAAAGTAATCTATTCAGATTTCAAATCGTGGAACGAAATTGCTCGCTGGTACTACAATCTTTCTGCTCCCAAAGGTGAACGGAATGAACTGATCCAGAGTGTGGCCGATTCACTCTTTGCCGGAGTGACCAACACTCGGGAAAAAGTTCTGCGCACCCACCACTATATCACCAAAAATATTGCCTATAGTTTTGTTCCGTTCCGCCAATCGGGCTGGATTCCTCAGAGCACGTCTGAAATTCTCGCCACTCGCATTGGCGACTGCAAGGATATGGCGCTTCTGGGAAGAACACTCCTTCGGCTCGGTGGTGTTCAGGCAGAACTGGTATTGGTGAACACGGGACTTTCTGACTATATCGATGGTGCCTTTATCGGCCCGAACTTCGACCACGCCATCCTTGCGGCTCCCATCGATGGAGTTCTCAAATTCATCGATCTCACGGCGAGCAATGCGGCCCTCGATGCACTTCCGGTGCAAGACCAAGGAGCTATGGCACTTCTCGTCACCGATTCGAGCATGGCACCAATCATGCTCCCCCGCGAATCGGCAGAGGATCGCCGGATTGAACGGGAGATGAACATCGTGCTCAAGGAGGATGGTTCTGTGCAGATTGCTTTGGACTCGAAAAAGTACTCCGTCTTTGCCACAGAGATGCGCAATAGCTATCGATTTAGTTCAAATCGCGACCGCATTTCGTATATGCAAAATCTTTTACAGGAAGAGAACAAAGCGATCACCGTGGATTCGCTCACCTTTGAACAGTTGGACACCTTGGGTGAATCACTATCCTATCGCACGGTGTACCACATGGATAACGGCGTCTCTTTGGGAGTAAATACGGCTCTCTTTCGGGTTCCCTTTGCCGATCAGATCAGCAGTTCGCAGTTCCCCGCGATTGCTTCGAGAACGAATCCCATTGATCTTAAACCCTATTATCGCTGGAATTCATCGCAGGTAAGCCGCGTTGTGATTACCTATCCCAAATCGTGGAAACTAACAGGGAAACTTCAGGATCGGAAATACACTCAGGGGAATTCGTTCTACCAGTTGAAAGTGACGCAAAAGGATACCACCATTATCTTTGATCGCGAAGCACTGTTTCAGTTCAATGGAATTTTCACCGTGGATCAGTTTAAACCGATTCACCAGTTCATGAGCGAAATCTTTTTGGCGGATAATCAGGAGCTCATTTTCCAGAAGTAAGGCCGCTTTTTTATTGAGTACGGGGAATCAGTTCTGCTGGTTCCCCGTTTTGTTTTTCTGGTTGATCAATTACCTGTTTTGGTGACTCTCTGGTTCTGAATGAATCACAACTGCCGCCGGAGATGACCGCTTTGCACCGAGTGCCGTTTCCTTTGGGCGTGCCGGTTCGCCGTGGCTCACCGTCGGGCTTGCTCCGGGCTTCGCTCTCGGGTAGGGAGGAGAGTTACCTCTCCTGTCCTCCCACAGAACCG
>DYSA01000364.1 GCA_020726425.1 Fibrobacter succinogenes
TTCCCAGCGTCCACGCTGGGAATGCCGGCCTGAGGCTCCGCCTCACGTACTCGAGACAGAGCCTCGTCAGAAGCATTCCAAGGCCGGAGCCTCGGAACGAGTTGAGGGGATATCAATCACTTACAAAACAAAGGTTTTTTCGTGGTACCTGAGTAGTAACTTCTGGAGAAAAACGATTAAATACCTTAAAATGAAAAATATCAATCGACCCCAAAGTGAGTGATAACAAGCCTCGTGAACAGATGGCTACTTTTTGGCCCGAGCGACCGATCGTTCTCCAATCGATTGCACCACGGACAAAAGATTGTTCATTGTCCAGTAGATCACCATCGCCGCCGCGTAGGGATAGAGGAAAATCAAAAAGAAAATGGCCAGCGTATAGAGCGAATTGCGCTGCTTTTTGAGAAGTTCTGGTGAAAGCCCTTTCGGTTCTGAGAGGCGCGAAGCGATAATCGTGAGGGCGGTCATGATAAAAGGGAGAATATTGAGCGAAGCGCCAAACCACGGAAAGGTAAACGGAAACGCAAAAAGCGCATCCGGTTGTGCGAGATTTTCCATCCAGAGAAAACGGTGTCCCACAAAAATGGACGATTTCTGAAGTGCGTGGAACGCGGCGAAGAAAAAGGGGATTTGGATCGCCGGGCCGAGAAGGCTTTTCAAGGTGTAGGCCGGAGAGATATTCAGTTCTTTGTAGGTTTCCATGGTCTTGTTGTGAAGTTCTTCGCCGGAGAACTGCTTTTTCAGTTCAGCTACCGCAGGCTCGATAATCGATCGTTGTTCATTCACTTTGCGCTGGAATTTCTCCGAGATGTGAACCGGGATAATCAAAATGATTTTCACACAGATCGAAAGAAGCACGATCGCTCCCACGGGATTGTTGCAAAGATCGAATGCCCGTTCGAGAATAAAACTGAGCGCCGCAGAGAGTGGATCGTGATTCATAGTAAGTCCTTTATATTTTCACCGGCAGATTCGGTCCGCTGTGGCCGACTTGATTAATCACATGAAACAAATTCGTTTAAGAGTGCCCACGCAAGGAGAGAATTACTGTTTCTTCCCGCCAAAGAACCGCCCATTTTCCGCCATCGCTTCGGTGAGAACTTTCCGATCAAGGGCCGACAGAGGCAGTTGCTGATACAGCGAATCGCGGATTTCAAAGGCACCACCGGGAAGATTGATCGTCACCTGATTCGGCTGAACCACCGCAAAGTTGTGGTAACTTTCACCGAGAAGCCAATCCCATGATTTTTTAGCGTACAGCGAATGACCACTACAGAAATCTGAAGGATCGTTTTTCACACCGAACAGATCGTTCACCAGCGTTGCAACCAGATCGTTGTGCGATGTGCGATGAGTAAACGATTCCGCCGATTTCCCCGGCCATTTTACGATAAGTGGCGTTGACATCTGCCATTTTGAAAACGCGGAACCGTGTCCATTGAATCCCTGTTTTGAATCATTATACTCCTGCGAATGATCCCCCGTGATCACCACCACCGTGGAGTCGAGAAGCTTTCTCTTCGCCAGATCAGCAAGAACTTTTCCCACCAGAGAATCGTTGTAGTTTACCGCCCGCAGGTAGTTGTCGAACTTATCCGACCTTCCCCCTTGAGCAAAGGTTTTTGTTTTCCACGAAGGCGGAGAATTTTCAGCCGTGGGACAGTCGAAATACATAAATCCAAAGAACCGTTTACTGTGATCGCGACTGGCGGTGAATTTCAGCCAATCTTCCGTGATCACCGAATCTCGCTGCCACGGTGTGTCAAATCCTTTAGTTTCAAGGCGAAGATCTTTGATAGCGGCAAAGCTACTTTTATCCATGCACGCAGGGCGAACAATCGTTGCCGAAGGAAGAATCTGAATATCTTCACAGCTCTCTTGAACCAGATTCATGAGCACCGGCGGTTTTTGAAGGCCATCGAAATATTTCCAGTACGTTCCCGGAATCCCATAAAACAGTGAAAAATTCCCTGCCCGCGAAGAGTTTCCTCCGCTGTAATGATTCGAAAATCGGCTGGCAGTAGTGGCAAATATTTCGAGATTTGGGGATACATTTTCGTTGAGACAGTCAAATCGCCACGCATCGATTTCGATAATCAAAAGATTGTACGGGATTTTTGTGGAACTCCGCTCCAGTGGCGCCAGAGGATAGGTCAGTTTCGAAGCATCTTGTGCCGAAGCAAGAGCGGTGAGATTCTGCATGCGCCGCGCTTTTTCCACATCGAGAAGTCCCATTTTCATCATTGCTTTTTTGGCAGTTGCCGGAGCAAACAGGGGCAATGCCGACGAAAACGAAGTAACCGGTGTGTAGTAATTCGCGTCTGCCCAGATGTGAACAAAATGAGTAAACAGTTGTCCCAAAACAATCAGAACAACCGGCACAACGCGGCGAATCACATTCGGTTTCCACTCAGCCATGCGCTTTGAAAGGACGGTAAAAAATCCTGCAAAGATCATGAGGTAGACAATTCCAAACAGAAATGTTGTCGGTTCGAGAATCTGAAGAATCAACGGAGAAAGGTGGAATCGGTTCTGACCATAGACGAGAGTGTCCATGAGAACTGCCGACAAAATCGCCGCCGCTGAAAGAATGGTCACGGGAAGAACAACTTTTTTTGTGGGGAATAAAATCGCCACAGGAAGGACAAAAAGTATCCAGACGCCGAGCGCGATCACCCCGAGATGACTCGCCCAAGCGATCAGTGCGTACGAAGTTCCCAACACACCTTTGGGAATCGGCGTGGCGGAAAGAAACCCCGATCCGGCCAAGAGCAGCGTCAGTGCACACGCCAGAAATATACCGAACGACTGCGAAATGAGACGGGGACGTTCAGGAGTGGTAAGCCAGTTTTTCATTCTCTCATCCTTTGTGAATTCAACGACGAGAAAAT
The DNA here is from genome assembly GCA_020726425.1 of Fibrobacter succinogenes. Taxonomy (GTDB): domain Bacteria; phylum Fibrobacterota; class Chitinivibrionia; order Chitinivibrionales; family Chitinivibrionaceae; genus JAIFMU01. Next base: position 2,892 of record DYSA01000364.1, read on the forward strand.
AGCTTTTCAACGGAAGACGTAGTGATGCGAAAAGGGATTGAATCCTGTGTGAGAGTCAATTCCCTCTGACCAATGCACGCTACGGTTGTGAAGAATTGAAACTCATTCCCCGCGTCCTGAGATTGTGCAAGAATCCAATTCAATCCCCCAAAATCTGTAGGGGCAGCCCTTGTGGCTGCCCTTGTGGCTGCCCTTGTGGCTGCCCTTGTGGCTGCCTTTTTGAATCACAAATCAACGATTTACGGCAATCGTAGGATACCCACAAGGGGCATCCCTA
>DYSA01000026.1:0-4551 GCA_020726425.1 Fibrobacter succinogenes
TAAGCATCCCAATAATCCCAGAGCCGACTGGCAATAGATTGTATACCACTATTGGTAAATAAATCACTTACGTGAATTTTTTGACCAGTTTGCAAGTCAAAACTATAATAGGTTTCAGCTTCGTTATGTGATCCGGTACCTGCATACCATTCACGAATAATCGAGATGGAAAGGAGGTTCTCGTTTTTTGTCCGAACTTTGAAAGATGAAAAAGACAAATCGGCGTCTATGGGTCTTCCAGAATTGGCAGAATCTATTGTTTTACCAGATGTTAAAAATCCACCTGACAATTCATAGGAAATGGTGTTGTTGATTTTGGAAGCAACGTTAGTAAACTGATTTGAAGATGGATATACGTGTGGCCAATGGCTAACTGAGATGAGTTTTGTTTTTCCATTTGCTTTCCAATAGTTTGACCAACTATTCGATTTGACATATACCTGCCCCGAAACCGCCAGAACAGAAGCAAGCATCAAAAACAACGTGCGAATCATCAGTTTTCCTTTTTCAATATAAATGGGCAGAATGTTCCTGCCCGATTACATATTTCCTGTGAGTAGTTCGCTTCTGATTTCAGGATGGCAAACCATCAACTGCATCAGTTTTTCAACCGGACGGGAAAGCGGACTTCTTCCCAACTCCCAATCCTGAAGTGTGCGAAGATTAACACCCACCGCTTCAGATAGTTCCTTCTGGGTCAGGTGAAGTTCGTTAGTTCTGATTTCCTTGAGTCGTTCCGCTCGAATCTTCGAGAGTTCCTCTTTGGAAACAGTTTTAGTAATTCGGTTTCCGTCAGCATTGATTCGAGTAACACGAAAGTTGGTTCCAATTTAATTAGACATGATCAATCTCCTTGCGGGATGTGAAAATGTAGTTACGAAAAGAGTTTGCGATCTTCGATAATCGAAGCAACATCTCTTTTACAGTGAATAACCATCAATATGTAGATTTCACTGGATCGTATTTCATACATGAGTCGATAACTGTAAACGATTAATTCTCGTACTGATTCATCTTGCTCTTCAGGTACAATTCTTCCCATTTCAGGAAAATCGGTCAACTGTTCAGCCGATGAGAAAAACCGATTCACCACCAATTCGGCATAAAATGGAGAGTCCTTTTCGATATACGAACCAATAGATTCAATATCAGAAAGTGCTTCATCTGTCCAGACTATTTTGTAAGCCATTTACCGAGCCGTACTTTTGCCTGTTCATGAGTGAATACATTTCCATTTTCTATTTGTTGGCGGGCTTTTTGAAGTTTTTCGGCAACAAACATTTCATACATAATATCTTCAAAAGTTGCCGTTTCAGGCACTGAAGCCAATACTTTGACAGCTTCCTCTTTTGCAGTTAAAACCATAGTTTACCTCTCATTTTGTTGTCTCAAAAGATACCTTTTGCATATAGAAAATCGGGTAGGAATTTCTTCCTACCCGTTTATAAAATCAAATTTATCCTGAGAAACTACCTCTTCTCATGAACTCTGAAAATCGTCACTGCCAAAGGTGGAAGATCAATTCTGATCGACTGATCTTTTCCATGGTGAGCGATCTTGTCGATCATGGTTGAACCAAAGTTGCCCGTTCCTTCACCGCCATACTGCGATGCGTTGGAGTTGAAAATTTCTTCGACAGAACCTTCGAACGGTACACCAAGAAGATATTTGTCGCGGATCACCGGAGTCATGTTGCAGACAAACAGAAGTTTATCCGAACCATCTTTGCGGTGACGCATGAACGCCAGAACTCCCGCATCACGGTCGTTGTAGTCGATCCATGTAAATCCTTCGTGAGTAAGATCCGCTTCCCAAAGAGCCGGTTCGTTTTTATAGAGTCGGTTCAGATCTTTCATCATGTCGTGAACGCCTTTATGGAACTGACCGTTCACGCTTGTATCAAGCAGGTTCCAGTCAATTGACCGTTTTTCGTACCATTCATGACGCATCCCAAACTCGCCACCCATGAACACCAGTTTTTTCCCCGGATGTCCATACATGTAGGTGTAGAGCAAACGAAGGTTCGCGAATTTCTGCCAATCATCGCCGGGCATTTTTTCGAGAAGCGACTTTTTGCCATGGACAACTTCATCGTGAGAAAGAACCAGCATGAACTTTTCGCTGAATCCGTACCAGAGCGTGAAGGTCAGGTCGCCCTGATGGTATTTGCGGTTGATCGGATCCTGTTCGAAATAGTCCAGTGTGTCGTGCATCCACCCCATGTTCCATTTGTAGTCGAACCCAAGTCCGCCTTCGTTGATCGGATAGGTCACGCCGGGGAACGCGGTAGACTCTTCGGCAATGGTCATAACTCCGGGGAACTGGTCGTGGATCACCGTGTTAACCTGCTGAAGGAACGCGATCGCTTCGAGATTTTCGTGACTTCCGTGGCGATTGGGAATCCATTCGCCCACTTCACGGCTGTAGTTGCGGTAGAGCATGGAAGCCACCGCATCGATACGAATCCCATCGATATGGAACTTTTCGATCCAGTACACGGCATTCGCCACAAGGAAATTTTTCACTTCATGACGACCGTAGTTGAAAATCAACGTTCCCCAATCCTTGTGTTCGCCTTCGCGAGGATCCGAGTGTTCGTAGAGATGCGAACCGTCGAAGTAGGAGAGAACGTGTTCATCTTTCGGGAAATGGCCTGGAACCCAGTCGAGAATCACGCCGATATTGTTCGCGTGAAGATAATCGATAAACCACTGGAACTCTTCGGGAGATCCGAAGCGATGGTTCACCGCGTAGAATCCACCAACCTGATATCCCCAGCTTGGTACAAACGGATGTTCCTGCACCGGCATAAGTTCGACATGAGTGTAATTCATTTCGTGGATATATGGCACGAGCTGTTCCGCGATTTCGCGGTAGGTGAGATAGTCGCCCTCTTCGTCGGGACCAGATTTACGCCATGATCCAAGGTGAAGTTCATAGATTGAAACCGGCTGAGCGTGAACACTGGTGACGCTCCGTTTTTTGATCCATTCCGAATCGCTCCAGTTGAAACGATCCACCGATTTCACGATCGATCCAAAGTTCGGGAACGGTTCCTGCTGATAACAGTACGGGTCGGTTTTCAGAACGAGATGTCCGGAATCACCTTTTTTGACTTCATATTTGTAGACTTCGCCTTCACCAACGCCGGGAATGAAAATTTCCCACACGCCGGAACTTCCGAGCATACGCATCGGATGTTGACGACCATCGAAACAGTTGAAATTCCCCACCACTGATACACGCTGAGCACTTGGTGCCCATACGGCAAAGTGTGTTCCCATGATCCCGTCGTGTTCGATCTGGTGCGATCCCATTTTGTTATAGATGTAGTGATGATTGCCTTCGTTGAACAGATAGGTGTCTTCTTCAGTGAGAACCGGAAGGAACGAATAAGGATCGGCGGTGATTTTTTGATAACCGTTGTCGTAGGTGATCACCAGTTCATATTTGAAATGTTTTTTCCGGCGAGGAATCCGGCAGGTGAAAATCGCATCGGTGACACGAGTCATCTCTTCGAGGATTTCGTCGTTGCCCCGTTCGCGAACGGCAATGCTTACCGCTCCGTGCTGAATTGTTCGGATAGTGACGCCTTTTTCATCGGTGTGCATTCCCAGAAGTGTAAAGGGATCTTTCATTGATCCGGCAAGGAGTTCTGCTACTTGATTTTCGGTCAGGACGTTGTTTAGATCACTCATAGAGGTTCACCTTTTGGATGGATATTTTGGGTCGATAGTTCAAAATAATTAGTAGCGACAAGAGAAGTACACAATAAGAGAGGAAAGGTATCGTCTTTCATTTCTATAATAGATTCATAATTATCGCATTGTAACATGTTTTGTTCAAGTTCTAATTATTGGAGATGCTCATTTATTATAAGTTACTTGGAATAAATCGTTATGATACTTGACCATGTCGTCCTATCGGGGTATACTCGCCTCAGGGATCTAACAAATTGCTATGAGTATAGCATAAAAACAAAACAACCGATTTCCGTAATTCCGTGATACTCGGTGTTGTTCAATGCGACACAACATGAATTGAGGCGCTGTACTGAACTTCCTACTAAGCCATTGTTTTAATTCCCATTGTGATCAAATTACCTCGCCCTGATGGTACGACGCACAGAGTAAAAATCGATCAGACGATATAATTTGAGGATCAAAAACTTATAATCATCCCCTGTTGCACATTTGAGAAAGATTGAAAATTCGTGAAATTTTAAAAATAGAGTTTTTGTTAGCTCTGGCTGATTCGCGGGAAAATTGACATGCAATTTACTTAGCAGACGTATTCAAAACCAACAAGATGCTCCCACAATCAGCAATTCGTTTGGCTTCCTAAAAAATGAGGAGATAGTATGATTCAGAAAAATAGCATTCGCAAAAAGCTCATACAGTTATTTGCTATTGCCCTCGCGGTGTCATTAGCTGTTGTCACATTGATAAACAATGTATTAGCGAGAAGTAATCTTGAAAGTCGGCTCTTGAAAACCGAAATTCCTATCACTGTAGATGCGATTCTCGGCACGATCGACAAGGAGTTGATGAG
>DYSA01000026.1:4651-16007 GCA_020726425.1 Fibrobacter succinogenes
AAGCATGATCTCTATGGAACCGTTGCTTTTATGAATTATCGAATCGACAATAATGGAGAATTTCTCGGCATTATGTCTGTAGCACTTGACCTCTCTGATCTTGTAGGAAGAATCGTAGACAATACGATTGGCAAGCATGGAGAAACATTTGTAATCAAAGGAAATGGTCTGATCGTTGTTCACAAAGACCAAAATATGATTGAGAATATTTCCCTTGACACTCTTCCTCTGTGGGAAAAGCAGCTAGAAAAGATCAATGCATCCGAAGAATACTCTTTTGAAATTCGTGAAAATGGTAAACAATTCTATGTCCATACGCACAAAGTTGAAGGTTTGGATTGGATTCTTGTTACCAAAGCGAGTCAAAGTGAACTTATGGCAAAAATGAATGGTGCACTATTGATCTCAATTGTCCTCGCTTTCGCAATGATAACCTTCGGAATTTGGCTTATTATTTCGAGGATTACGCCAATTGTAAAAGAGTTGGCGAACGTCGTTGACGCAGCGGAAAAAATCGGAGACGGTGATCTGTCCGTTACACTTCAAACCGCAAGAACCGATGAGATTGGGGTACTTGTCAACGCCATGTCGCACATGACCTCATCAATTCGCAAAAAAGCGGATGTGCTCGCGGCAGTCGCGGATGGCGATCTAACCGTCGCTGTCACAGCGGAATCAAATAGCGATGGACTTGCTCACTCACTTATTCGCATGAAAAATTCTCTTGCCGAGGTTCTGGGAAGTGTCAGTTGCGCAATACTTCAGGTGAATGATGGCGCTGATCAGATTTCATCCTTGAGCCAATCGCTATCGGTAGGGGCTAGTGAGCAAGCCGCATCTTTGGAAGAAATCTCTTCTACCGTGGCCCTTATAGGTCACCAAGCCGAAGAGAGTTCTAAAGAGTCACTGAATGCTAAACGTACTGCTGGCGAAACAATGCAACGCGCTTCTGATGGTTGCGACAGTGTAGTTCACCTCACCGAAGCGATGAATCGTATTAACACTGCAGCAGGTGAAATCAAAAAGATCATTAAGTTGATTGACGATATCGCGTTCCAAACAAACCTTCTCGCTCTAAATGCGGCAGTTGAAGCGGCTCGGGCAGGGCAACATGGGAAGGGTTTTGCTGTGGTCGCCGATGAGGTTCGCAATCTTGCAAACCGCTCTGCACAAGCAGTCAGTCAGACCACAATAATGGTTGAAAATGCTGTCGTTGCGATTCAAGAAGGACATATTCTCACCCAAAAAACCACGACGCAATTTCACGTAATCTTATCCGATGTAGAACAGATCGTTGACAATCTCGGATTGATTTCGATCAAAAGCAACGAACAGGCTCAAGCGATTCACCAAGTAAGCTCAGGACTTTCACAGATTGATTCGGTTATTCAGGGAACAGCGGCAAGTTCAGAAGAAGGCGCCGCAACATCAGAAGAACTTGCCGCTCAAACTCATGTTCTTGCGGAGTTGATCCATCGATTTAAATTGCCCGATCAAGAGTGTTCAAATCGCGTTTCGATAAAAAATAGGGAGAGTACTGAAGTTTTAAAAATCCGAAATGATAAGCATGAAGGAAAAAGAATTTGGTGACGTTATCTCGAAAATTGCAGACCTACGAGTTCATCAAAAAAGGGAAGGCAAATAAACGCCTTCCCTTTTTAATTTGAGTAAAAACAAATACTATCTGCGTTCTGGTTTTGATTCTCGCGTCATCAAATCCATTACCGCCTGTTTCGCATTTTTACCTTCGTAAATCACACGATATATTTCTGTCGTAATAGGCATATCGATATCGAGTTTGACAGAAAGATCGTACACCGATTTTGCAGTAGTAACACCTTCCGCAACCATGGTCATCCGCTTCAGTGCATCTTCGAGAGAGAGACCTGAAGCGAGAAGTTCACCCATTTTACGATTGCGACTGTGTTTAGAAAAACAGGTGGTGATCAGATCGCCAAATCCTGCAAGTCCACTGAAAGTATGTTCATTTGCACCCATAACTCGCCCAAGTCGAGCCATTTCCACCATTCCGCGAGTGAGAAGGGCACCTTTAGTATTGTCGCCAAAACCAAGACCATCACAAGCACCAGCGGCAAGAGCAATTACATTTTTCACACTTCCCGCAAGTTCCACCCCGACAATATCGGTATTGGTGTACACACGGAATGTTTCAGTTGTGAAAGCTTCCTGCATAATCGAAGCGAGTTCGATGTTTTCAGAAGCGGCGACAACGGTTGTAGGGATTTTTCGTCCTACTTCTTCTGCGTGAGAAGGCCCAGAAAGAACGCCAATCTGAGCCATTGAAATCTGTGGAACCTCTTGCGTTATTACTTCGGTCAGAAGTGCATTGGTACCATTTTCAATACCCTTTGCAACGATCACCCAGCCTGTAACGGCGGAAATATCTTCGGGAACTATTGCCGCAACAATTGCTTTCATGGTCATTCGAACAAACTGAGCAGGTACAGCAATAACGACCAGTTCAGCCCCAACGATTGCATCAGCCATTTTGTTTGAAATAACCACTGATTCTGGAACATGGACACCGGGTAGTTTAATCGGGTGTTCGCGATGTTCAAGAATCAGATCAATGCTTTTCTGATCGTGTTCCCACAAAGTTACATCATGTTTTTTACTTTCAAGTAGTACCGAAAGAGCGAGTGCCCAACTTCCGGCACCGAGAATTCCTATTTTCATTAGAACTCAACCTCCTGAACACCGTATGAACTTTCGCTTGGCCCTTCACTATATGCTCGACGGCCAGCATTTTTAAATTCGAATTTCACAAAACAGCCAACGAACTTGTATTTTTCATTTACTTTGTTAATCAAGAATCGCTTATATGATTCTGCTACATTCTGCGGATTAGTACAGAACACGACAAAGTGAGGAAAGAGATCGCGTTGCTGTTTGATTCCAAGGAAACGAACCTGTTCGCGAATAAGATACGGGTGAGGCCACCGCTTGATCCAGTTGAAAAATGTGTCTTCAAGTTCGCTACGATTTACTTGATGAGCCATTTTGTCGCGAACATCGATTGCCAGTTCTAACACATCTTTGACGCGTTTACCCGTCAATGCGGAAATTGAAAGCATCGGGATATTTGATAGATCTTTATAATCATCTTTTGTCGATTTAACCAAATCATCAAACGTTTTATGAGTTTTTTCAATTAGATCCCATTTGTTCCAACAGATAATCAAGCCTTTGCGCTCTTTGATTACGTGCGAAACAATTTTCATATCTTGATCTTCAAGCTTGCGATCTGTATCCACGAGAAGGATCACAACGTCTGCACGGTGAATGCTGCCGAGCGAACGAAGGTTTGAGTAGTATTCTACATCATCTTTCACTTGACCTTTTTTGCGAAGTCCTGCAGTATCAATGAGCTTTACTCTGTGGCCGTTGTAGTCCAACGCGGTGTCTATAGAGTCTCTGGTTGTACCCGGAATGTCAGTTACTATGACGCGTTCATCGCCGAGGAGTTTGTTCACCAAAGAGGATTTCCCCGCATTAGGACGGCCAACAACGGCAATTTTAATGTCGTAATCAACAAACTCTTCACCTTCTGGATCGTAGTTTTCCTTCGCTGTTTCGATGACTTTATCAAGTACATCACCAACGCCCATACCGTGAAGTGCTGAGATAGCCATCGGTTCGCCCAAGCCAAGTGACCAGTATGAACCAATTGATGACTGTTGGAAATTTGATTCAGCTTTGTTTACTGCGAGTACGATTTTGTCGGCACACACTTTTCTGAAACGGCGAGCGATCTCAATATCGAGATCTGTGGGTTCGAGATCTGCAGCCACGAGGAAGAGAATCGCATCCGCTTCGGAAACAGCGATTTCAACCTGACGATTGATTTCAGCTGCGAACGCCTCTTTCGAATCGGGCATCATACCACCCGTATCGATCAGTGTAAAATCAACACCAGCCCAGTTCGTGTCCATGTAATTGCGGTCACGGGTCACCCCGGGTTGGTCATCAACAACCGCAATTTTGCGGCGAAGAATTCGATTAAACAGTGTGGACTTACCTACATTCGGTCGACCAACAACGGCGACTACCGGTAATTTAGCCAAGAGAGTACCTACGCTTTCTTATCCTTGATTTTTCAGCGCCACCAAATATTCCTGAGCCGCAGCGGCCCACCATTTTGGTGGTTTCATGCTGATAAAGTTGCTGAAATAGTCAATAGCAACTTGATCGCGGTTTAATTTAACCGCAATAACACCCATATTAAATTGCGCGAAAATATAATCGTTGCTCATGCTAAGAAGCTTCTTAATCTGCATCTCAGCCTTATCGAGTTCGCTTCGTTTGCAGGATATGATTGAAGCGAACCAAAGCTCTTCTGGTTTGATTGTTTCATTTTGGAAACCTTCATTTATCCGAATCACCAGTTCCTTGTATTTATCACCGTGAAGAACTCCACGAACCATTTCGAAAGGGATAAAAAATTCTCCTCTCTTCGGAGCATATCCGTGAGAAAACCAAATTCGTTCATTCTTGGAAAGTACATGATACCCATCATATTCAATATTTACCCATTTGCTATAGGACTTAATAAGTTGCATCCGTATTGCGTAAGGGGAACTCTGTTTAGTATTCGGGTTGAGCCGGCTAAATGAACGGATCATCTGTTTTGATTCATCGTGACTGAGCCGATAGGCTACAAGCGCTGCGGCGATCGAATCTGCTAAATTGAAATTCGGAATCATGGGCATAATTATAATATTGTCCAAAGAATCATACATTCCATCGCCCTTGCCCGGAACAAGCAAAACAGTGGGAAGCCCGTGTTTGTTGATGAAATTATTGGCAAAAATTTCTCTATCGAACTCGATAATCCGACGCAATTCTTCGTTCAGTGAGTCGATGTCGATAATTTGCTCTTTGACTCGCCGAAACACACCAGTTTCCCCACCAACTCTACTGGTTTCTTCTGTGAGAATTGTTTTAAGGTGCATAATCTTCTCACTGATTTTTCCAGTGATCTGCTCCACAGGAATTGCAAATATCTCTTCGTCGAGTTGATATCTCCGTTCTGCAAGACTATCCAACTCCTTGCGAAGGGCCAATTGCTTATTGAGCTGTTCGCGAATTACCTCAAATAGCGCCGCTGTACCGAGGCGAGTTTCTCTGTCCGTGATCATTGAAAGAAGTGCCTCAATCTTGCGTTCTTGAAGTGACAGCCACTGCCGTTCATTCGCAAGAGTTCGCCGTTCTTCGATTCCGAAGTATTTCCCGCGACTAAGTGCGTCATTTTTAAGAAGGCTATCAAATTTGATGGCATCAATTTTGGGAAGTGATTCAATCAATTGTAAATATGAACGGCCATGAAAATCATTAAAACTAAAAATTGAGTCGAGTTTTCGTCTTCGTTCAACTTGAAGATTTGATGTATCTTGAATAAGCTGTTTCATTTGGAGTGCCACTTTTTCTTCCTTGTGAAGTAGCGCTTCCCGCTCCTCTTTTTTGGTGACAACAGCAATAACGTGTTTCATCCAATCACTGACAAATAAAATTGTGAGGCTTTTGCTTTTTTGAGGAATGACGGGCAAAGAGTTGCGAACTTCGGCGAGTTGAAGCGGATTTATCCCAAAATCAATCAGTGGACGATATCGTTCGATATACTCATCGATATCGCGATTTGAACGCAGGGCCGATGCAATCATTGCTGGAACATAATCCCAGTAATTATCGGCAGCGGAACTCAATTCAGCAGTGAGTTTATCTTTATGAACCATTGAAAAACTATTCACAATCCGCCGAACAGGCATGGCTGGTTGGACGTTACCTCAAACTATTTTACAATCAGGAATTATCGATGGCAACAACGGGGTTGAGATGAGATTGAATAAGACAGTTGTAGTTGCAGGTCCAACCGCTTCGGGCAAAACGGCTCTTGCTGTTCAGATCGCCGAGTTGACTCGCGGTGAAATTATCTCTGCCGATTCGCGTCAAATTTATCGAGGTATGGATTTAGGAACCGGAAAAGATCTTGAAGAATACGGGGCGATTCCGTATCACTGTATCGACATTGCAGATGCGCACGAAATATACACTCTATACCACTTCCAAAAAGATTGTTACAATGCGCTTGAACACTGTTTTTCTCGCAATGTTGTTCCGATCATTTCTGGTGGTACAGGGCTCTACATCGAAGCTGTTTTGAATGCATATAAAATCCCCAATGTTCCAGAAAATGAGACATTTCGCATCGAGCAAACAGTCCGCGAAAAAGATGATTTGGAAAGAGAACTAAAAGAGCGAGCTCCCGACATCCATTCAGAAACCGATTGCTCGAGTAAAAAGCGGATAGTTCGCGCCCTCGAAGTCGCAATTGCTCGCGAATCAGCACCAATTTCCTACAGCTCCGATAATGCAGTGGATCTCTCCCCCACGATTTTGATCACTGAATGGGATCCTGAAAAACTTCGCAAACGGATAGAAAAGCGAATGATCGACCGTTTTGATGCAGGAATGATTCAAGAAGTTGCAGATTTGAAAAGCAAAGGAGTGAGTGATGATCGCCTCAATCTCTTTGGTCTTGAATATCGCGAGATTAATCGTTTTCTCAATGGTGAATGTTCGCAGTCGGAGCTCTATGAATCTCTTAAGCTCGGCATTTTCCACCTCGCAAAACGGCAAAGAACCTGGTTTCGCGGAATGGAACGACGTGGTTTCACCGTGTACCCACTCCCTGAAAGTTCACTGGATTGTGCAGTAGAAATTCTTCGAAATGAGGGATTTATTCTGTAGCGATCGCTTTTCGTCTCTTTTCAATAACTCTATAATTTCAGGCCACTCCCCATATCCCGAATCGATATTGATATGACCAGTATTACCGGCATCGATGAAATCTGATCCCCATTTGTTTGCAAAATAGAGAGCCCGCTGGAAGGTCATGTAATGATCATTATGGCTTCCTATGACAGTCGAGTGAAATGGCAGAGTCGCTGTTGGGATTGGTGAAAAATCAACAATCTCTTTCGGAAAATTCAGATCTTCGCTGTCCGCAGGTGCAACGAGAATGGCAGAATGCACATTTTCTGAACCATATTTTTTCGCCCAAAATGAGATTGTTATTGATCCCATCGAATGACCAATTAAACGTATCGGGCCAGAAATCTCAGCGACCGCTTTCTGAAGTTTTTCCACCCAGTCACCCATTTGTGGGAAATCCCAACTATCCTGTTCAACAGTGACTGTATTTGGAATTTCCGTACGAAGCCAGAATTGCCAGTGACCTTCCGGTGAACCTTTATATCCTGGCACGAGAATATTTGTCATTATTGCCACCTTTTTTCTGTTTCTCGTGCTTAATATTTAAAGACCAGAGAGACAAAGCCAACAAAGTTTGCCTAGTTTGTGCAGTTTAGTTTTTAAGCGAAAAAAAACTGGCCCTAAAGCCAGCTTTTTTTGCAAAGAAGCACTGATTATTTCACGCCATGTTCATTCATGAAAGGAGTGTATTGCTTGTCTAGACCATTGATATGTTTGTAGAGCCAATCCTTCAAAAACTGAAGTACAGCGATCAGATCAAGTGGTTCACCCCGTTCTGCTTTACCCACGACAGCACTTACTTTCTCAAGTAAATCGGTATGAATTCGTTTATGGGATTCGTAGTCAGGATAGTTGTATCGCTTCATTTCGACTTCTTCGTGATCGAAATGGTCGACACAGAAACTGGCAAGTTCTTTCATGACACGCAAGAGATCTGGCCCGAAGTTTTCACTTTTTACAAGCCTGTGGATTTCATTGATCATCGTAAATATTTTTTGGTGATCATTATTGAATTGAACAACATTCACAGAAAAATCTGAAGTGAATCTACACAGTTCAGGTTGAGCTGAATCGCCGATTCGTCTAATATCCGAAGGTACTGACATGTGGCCGAGCAAATCAACCATATATTGACCTTGGCCACTACTTTCCAAAGCAAGAGCATAATTGGAAAGAGCTTTTCCTACCATGTTAGAAGCTTCGGTGCTCATTCGAGTGATAGCAGAGGAGACTTTACTTGAAATCTGAGTCACCTCCGAGAGTGTCAGATTCACATCTTGAACTGCTAAAGCACCCATCTCAACGTTGTCGGATATTTGTTCAACACGAGAGTTATTTTGCTGGGTCATCAATTGAAGTTCTTTGAACGTACCCGATTGTTCATGCGAAGATTGAGCGATTGTCGCGACAACCCCTGCCACGTCTTCAATAATTGTTCGAATGGATCCGATCGCTTCGATAGTACGACGTGATTCTTCCTGAATCGCATCGATTTTTTCACGAATATCGATCGTTGCACTGTTTGTCTGTTGCGCTAAGTCCTTTACCTCTTTTGCCACTACGGCAAATCCGCGCCCCGCAACTCCTGCCCGAGCTGCTTCGATTGTTGCATTAAGCGCAAGTAGTTTTGTCTGTTCAGCAATCTCGGCGATCGATTCGGTGACATTGCCGATCTCGCGAGTGGCCAATTCCAGACTTTCAACACTGGCCATAGTTTCAAAAGCTTTTGCCTTCGCCATGACCGTAACTTCAGCAGCGCGATTGGTATTGGTTACAATTTCACCGGCACTTTGTGAAAATGACTTTGTACTTTCAGTGATTTTCAAAGCGAAATCGCGATTCTCTATCGCTGCCTGTGCAATATCTTTCATGTTGATACTGAGCTCTTCAGTCGCCGATGCAACAGTGCTCATATTGAGACTCATGCTCGAACTTAATGTATCTAGTTCACTAATATCAGTAGAAATCGACTGCACGCGGTTACGCATGTCTTGACTTCGCTGATTCATAGCAACTGATGATTTTTCAATACAACCGGATGAGTATGATATTTCAGAAGCAATAGCTATGAACTGTTTCTGAACCGCCGCCACAGCTTCAAAAATTGGTGAATTGCCCGTTTCTGAAATGGTGCAATCCGCAATCGCCAGCCGTTTGAGCCATGCAATGATTCGGTACTCTTCATCGCTGGTTAGTGAGATTACACGCTGGTGTGCGGAACGATTCTGTGAAGCATCAAGGGTTTCTACAGAAATAGCTTCATTTTTTTCATGTTGAGCTATTATTTCATCTTGCGTTTCAGACATTTTTTTGCGATTGAACATCGTATCACCTTTCAAAAGTAGATTTCAAAGGTTAGTTTACCCTTTTTTCAGATGAAATTCAACCGGATTAAACATTGAATTACTCGATTCAAAACCCGTGAATTTTTTCTAGTAAAGATAAGCAGTTATATCATATTTTCCCTGCTTAAAAGGAGGGTATTGTGAAAGAGAAAGTTTCACCAATTAATGGAATCTGGTTTGGGATGATTGTTGTTTCGATCATCGTTGCCGGATATTCGGGGAAAATGACCGAACTGAACGGTTCACTGTTCGAGTCGGCAAAGAGTGCTGTTACGTTGGCACTGGGGCTGATCGGCCCCATGGCTTTTTGGCTGGGGATCATGAAAATTGCTGAAGCTGGTGGACTTATGGTTATCGTTGGGCGAGCATTGAAACCAATTATGTCACGACTTTTCCCCGATGTTCCCCCTGAACATCCCGCCATGTCTGGAATAATAATGAATATGGCTGCCAATATGCTCGGCCTTGGAAATGCTGCCACGCCGTTTGGTATTAAGGCGATGCAGGAGTTGGAAAAGCTCTCTCCAGAAAAAGGAACTGCTTCCGATTCAATGGTACTCTTTTTAGCGATCAATACTTCGAGCGTAACCCTACTTCCTCTTGGAGTTATCACGATCCGCGCCAGTGCCGGATGTACCGACCCTGCATCGATTCTTATTCCATCGCTTTTGGCTACGATTGTTTCCACAACGGTGGCGATTATTGCCGCGAAACTCATGGCAAAACGCAATCCTTTACTGATTTCTGCTTCTGCCATAGAACGCGATCGCGTTGAACACATTAAACACGAAGAATCAAACCCTTTGACTCCTCCCGAAAAGCCGATTCTTGGAATTCTCGCAATCGGTGGATTTGCCTTTGCGGTAACCACCGGAATCATTCGATTTACCGAATCATGGGGATCAAATGGGTTCCGCGAAACAATGACAGCGGGAACGGAATGGCTTATTCCCACAATTCTCATGTTGTTTTTAGGTTTTGGGTACTTCCGTGGCGTAAAACTATATGAAACTGTCACCGAAGGTGCAAAAGAGGGATTTAACACGGCCATCAGGATTATTCCCTTTATGGTGGCGATATTTGTCGCCATTGGAATGATTCGCGCTAGTGGAACTCTCGATATTCTCAACACTATTCTGGCGACACCGCTCTCGTGGCTCGGCATGCCAGCGGAAGCACTTTCCATGGCACTGATTCGTCCCCTTTCTGGTTCTGGGGCGTTTGCGGTAATGTCAGAAATCGTGACAAATAATCCGAATAGCTTCCTTGCGGATCTGGTCTGTGTAATGCAGGGATCAACAGAGACGACTTTCTATGTTCTGGCAGTTTACTTCGGTGCTGCAGCGGTGACTCGGACGCGGCATGCACTTCCTGTGGCGCTTTTAGCCGATGTTGCGGGACTTTCAGCAGCACTTCTTTTTAGTCGATTATTTTTGGGATAAAACTTTTTAAAGGATTGAACGATGGCTAATTTTACAGAAATTATTCCCGGGATTGGTCTGGGAGATTTGAAATTCGGAGCAACGTTTCAGCAGGTGCGCAATGCTCTTGGCGAACCGGATGATATTGGCAAATCAGAATTCGATGATGAAGAGAGTGGCGAAGTAATTACCAGTGAAATGTGGACCTGGGCAGATCTTGATCTTCAGGCACACTTTGACGAAGATGACAATTTCCGCATGGGGATGCTATCGGCAAGTTCTTCGATCTACACGCTATTTGGCATGCGTCTGTTCGGCAGAAAAGAGGCGGAAGTAATCGCCATGCTTCAGCCTCATGGCTTTGGTGCTTATGAAGAAGAAGAGATCGATTTCGAAGATGAAGAGAATGCTCCGGAAGGCAAAATCCTTGCGTTTAATGATAAGGAAATTGAGTTCTGGTTTGAAAATGGCAAATTGACAGAGATTCAGTGGGCCCCACTGTGGGCTGATGATGAAACCTGTATCTGGCCAGAATAGTTTTTTGTTTTGAAAGTTTTTTTAAGGGGTGATTCGAAAGTTTCACCCTTTTTGCATTGGTTACATGAATGGGAGCAAGAAAAATATTTCGCTACCCAATAACAAATCCACGTTGAATGTCCCGAACCTCCAGTTAATGGTTCCGAACCTCCAGTTAATGGTTCCGAACCTCCAGTTGAACGATTCGAACCTCCAGTTGAACGATTCGAACCTCCAGTTGAACGATTCGAACCTCCAGTTGAACGATTCGAACCTCCAGTT
>DYSA01000365.1 GCA_020726425.1 Fibrobacter succinogenes
TAGTTCGTGGCGAAAATATGATAGCAACACCACCAACAAATATTGGCACTCGTTTTTCTCCTTCAAAATTGAAGAACCTATGGAACTGATTTATATTCTGCGGTAAATCAATCTTATTATTTGGAATTGACAATGAGTACACCAATAGATCCCCGATCCATCGCCGAATCAATTTTCTCAATCGAGATCGAAGAGCTTTCAAAAGTACAAGCAAAACTGAGTGATGATTTTTCTCGGCTCTGCGAAGCAATCGTGAACAGTAACGGAAAAGTCGTGATCACCGGCGTTGGAAAAAGCGGGCTCATTGGCCAAAAAATTGCCGCCACTCTCGCTTCGACAGGAACCACAGCGATTTTCATGCACTCCACCGAAGGTCTTCACGGGGATCTGGGAATGATTACCGGATCCGATGTGGTGATTGCGATCTCCAACAGCGGTCGATCAGACGAAGTTCTCGCGATTATGCCTTCGATCAAACAGATCGGCGCCGAGATTGCCGTTATGACCGGCGATTCTCACTCACCGCTCGCTCAATTTGGAACATTTATTCTCGATATCGGCGTGGATCGCGAAGCGTGTCCTATCAATCTCGCCCCCATGTCTTCAACCACGGCGACTCTGGTCATGGGCGATGCACTGGCGGCAGCTCTGATCAAAATGAAACAGTTCAAACCGGAAAACTTTGCTCTTTTCCACCCCGGCGGAAGTCTTGGTCGCCGACTGCTTACGCGCGTAAAAGATGTAATGCACTCGGGAGAAACCCTTCCGATTGTAGATCCTCAGACGGCTATCGATACCCTTCTTATGGTGATGACCGCCAAACGTCTCGGCGCGGTCTGTGTCACCGAAGGGGAAATGCTTTGCGGATTGATCACCGAAGGCGATATTCGTCGGGCATTGTCAAAAAAGGAACGTTTCTTTTCGCTGACTGCACGGGATATTATGACGGCAAATCCGACGGTTATTTCTCCCGAAGATATGGCTGTGGAAGCTCTGGCGGCAATGGAAAATCGCGAAAGCCAAATATCGGTGCTTCCAGTTGTTGAAAATGGAACATTACGAGGAATCGTGAGAATTCACGATCTTCTCATGGTGAAAGGGTAACCAATGATAGAACTTATTAGAAATCGCCGCACTATTCGCACCTACGATGAACGTTCGATTCCCGTAGAAATTATCGATGAACTCAAAGAGACCGCGGTGCGCGCTCCCACTTCACGGGATCGCAAAGAGTGGAAATTTTGGTTTGTCACCGATCGAGAAAAACTTGCAAAGCTCTCGTTCGCAAAACAATCGGGATCGAAAATGATCGGCTCTGCACCTCTGGCGATTGTGATCGGAGCACAAGAGTCGGAGTGCGATGTTTGGGTGGAAGATTGCTCCATTGCGACGATTCTGCTTCAGATGACCGCTCAAAGCCATGACATCGGATCGGTGTGGGTTCAGATCCGCAAGCGTTTCACTTCCGAGGGAATGCACTCAGAAGATCAAGTCAAGTCAACTCTGGGAATTACGGATCCCGATATTCGCATAGCTTCGATTATTGCCCTCGGCTATCCCAAACAAACACGAACTCCACTCACCCATGATCAGTTGAAATGGGATGCGATTCAGGAGTGATTTTGGGCGGAAATTCCGAGGCCTTCGACCTCGGTTGGGATAATCCGGACCTTCGGCCTTCAATACAAATCCGAATTTCGATTACTCGTTTTGCCAAATCTGTCGGCCCACATAGGGGCCGACCTACAGGAACACGGAGAAACTACACCCCTTTCATCGAATCGGCCCACATAGGGGCCGACCTACAGGAACACGGAGAAACTACACCCCTTTCATCGAATCGTTCCGCTCTTAACGGTTCACCTTCTCATGACCACAATTTTTGATCGTTACTCTCTTCAATTTGCATACAATGAGCCGCGAATATTGTAACAGTGGAGAGTAGTATGGCTCCTCCCAGAAGATAAAAACCTTTCTGCAAAGGATTTTCAGAATCGAAGAGTGAAAAGATCAACGTTACTATCCAAACAAGCACCTGCGTAGCAGAAATCCACCGTGGCCATGCTCGGCCTTTCAATGCAACAAGTGTGAAAAATGGTGTTCCCACGACACTTACTGCAGAAATTGCTTGAAACAATTTCCACAGGAAAGCAAAGAAATCAGCAAAGGTTAGCACCAAGTACTGAAATTCCCCGATGCTCATTATTGGAAAGATGATTCCAGTCCAAAGGGGGACTGCCCCGATTAAACCACCCCCGAAAGTGTCTTGAAACAGGGCGTAAGCGAAAAGCAGAACGGATATAATGCTGAGATATATGAGTATCAAAGGTCCTTTTTCCATTGTGTTCCTTTTGTTTTTGTTTTTGAAGCTTTACTAAATCAATTTTCGACCTTTGCACGTTCCTAAATTGTCGGCCCACATCGGGGCCGACCTACAGGAACGGAGCCAATTTGCATTCCATTTCATCGTTTAATCGATTCGTCGTTTTGTCTTCCGTTGATTCGTTGAATCGTTGATTCGTTGAATCGTTGTCTCGTTGCATCGTTTTCACACCATACTCCCCGGATCGACATCGATCTTGTACCGAACCGGTTCGTTTTTAATTAATGTTCCGAGGCCTTCGACCTCGGCTGGGATAAACCGGACCTTCGGCCCTCAAGACTGAATACCATTTCATCGTTTAATCGATTCGTCGTTTTGTCTTCCGTTGATTCGTTGATTCGTTGATTCGTTGAATCGTTGAATCGTTGAATCGTTGAATCGTTGAATCGTTGAATCGTTGAGTCGTTGTATCGTTGATTCGTTGATTCGTTGATTCGTTGATTCGTTGCGTCGTTGAATCGTTTGTTCACACCATACTCCCCGGATCGACATCGATCTTGTACCGAACCAATTCATTTTTCACTGACGGGAACGCCGCTTTCATCTGCGCTACCGAATCCCGCAGAACAGTGTGCGTTTCGCACTTGATTATCACCGCGAACCGATACTCGTCGTGAGATTTTTTCACCAGTGTTTCCGCCGGGCCGAGAATCTCCAGTGCCGAAACCTGTCTGAAATAGTTGGCGATCACATTCGCCCGCTTGAGCGTTGCCGATTCATCCTTGCCGATAAACACGATCCGAACCAGCCGGCGGAATGGCGGATA
>DYSA01000366.1 GCA_020726425.1 Fibrobacter succinogenes
AACCTTCCACTCCTCTGACTCTGCTTAAGCTTCCATGGCTTACCACCAGTCCCGAGAACCGCAGGCTTGACCGTCTCCTTACCGAACCGATAATTCACATCACTGTAAGTGAAGACAATCTAACAAATTGGAAATCCGATCATTATTGACAAAATTGACTTTTAACAAAATCCCTATTTGAAGAAACAAATGTTCTCAATCTGTAAGGTTGCTCGAATGCAAGTTCATGTAAATTCCAACCTATCCCCAAAGGGGCAGTAAGCTTCGCCAGAAGTGCTCGCAATTGATAATCTGTAAACTTGTGTGACACTAACAGTACCTCACCCCAAAGTTTCGATTCTGGTGTTTGCAACGCAGCAACAGAAGATATAACATCTCTGATTTTAGAATTTCCCATTTTTCGGATTCTTTTAATATGAGGAATCTCTTCGCTTTCAAAGCTTGAACTTGCAAATGTTTTTCTGCAAAAATTGTAGTAATCTGCACTTACTTCTTGAACGATAGTATCGCACTCCTCAATGAGCTTAAGTTTTAAGTCGTCAGGGATCGCAAGTATCTCAAGGGCTGCTGTGAGTACAGAAAAGGCTTCCTCAGACTCCAACTTTGCAATCGCAACAACGATTGTCGAAAAATAAAATTTCGTATCTATATCTAAATTGCTCTGTGCTTCAAGAACGATATCGATCATCATCATTTCTCCTCACAAAATTCATAAGACGCACCAATCGCATACCCGAATTGGCGACGGTAGTTTTTAAGTAAGCTCATCAACAGGTCTTGTTTCTGAACCAGTTCCAACTTGAGTAGTTCGTGAGCACATGATCCCGCAATGATTCCACGGTAGATGCTCTCACACACCTTCTTAGGGAGTTCGTTTAGAACCATCATTGTGTTGATCACGACTTGTGGGAAACGGCTCAATGCTAGCCGTAGTTCCATCATCAGTATCTTCTCTTCATCAGTCATTTTACGACTCCTCTCTTTATATACTAATTTAATACAAAAAAGTTTGTTTGTCAGAAAAATCAAGTAAATCATTAAACTTTTTTAGGCATGACAAATCCAATACTAAATTATCTTAGATTCGTGCTTATGTCACCCCTAAGAGGAGCTCCCAATGATCAATCCCAACGACACGATCCGCCGCCGCCGAAACCTCGACAAAATGCTTCGCACCACAGGTCTTCCTTCACAGAAAGAGTTTGCGGAACAGTACAGTGTTGATGTTCGCACGCTGTTCAACGACTTCCTTTGGCTCGAATCGCTGGGCTGTGAAGTGGCAAAAAAAGGGCGACTTCGTATTTACAAAGACATCGATTGTAAATCTCCCTTTGCTCTCACGGAAGAACAGACCATGGCGTTTCTTCTTGGCCATACGGCACTTTGTCAGTACGGAGGGTCTGCATTTGAGCCGGAAGCAAAAGAGCTCTACTCGCTCTTGTTAGACAAGATCTTAGATCCCGATCTTCGCGACTCGATTCGATCGATGGAGGATTCGGTAAAGTTTCGTACCGGGCATATCTCGGGATCGCTTGATCGAACCGTGGTTCACTCGCTCTTTACAGCGTATCTCTCGCGAAAGAGTGTAGTCATAAGCTATCGCAAGCCGGGGCGTGAACCGGAACGGCGTGAGATTCAGCCGTACACTTTTGTAAATGAAGCCGGTGAATGGTCACTTCTCGCGTATTATCCTCAGCGGGAAAAGATCCTTCAGTTTAAGCTGTCACGCATTGAGTCGGTTGAACAGCTCGATCAGACCTTTACTATCTCTGAAGAGTATGATCCGAACGATTTTCTCAATCAAGGGTTCGATAACTGGACTGACGGCAAATCATACCAGTTTGTAATTCGTTTTGACGCAAAGACTACTCCTCATGTTGACACGCGATTCCATCATGAAACACAGGAAGTCATTCAGCTTGATAACGGTGGATGTGAGATCCGGTTTGAGTCTGAGGGACTTCCCGCGGTGGCTCGCTGGGTACTTGGGTTTGGAGCTGGTGCAGAAGTGATCGAGCCGAAGGAGTTGCGTGATACAATGCTTGAAGAGTTAGAAAGGATGAATAATATTTATAAACCGGAATGATCAAATTCCGACTCGGCGGATATATTAGCTCTGAACAACTTAATCAAGGAGCTTCTATGCCACGGGAAAACCACTCTCTCATTGTCACCATTCTCGACCGTTCTGGATCGATGGACGCTATCAAGTCCGATGCAATCGGCGGGTTCAACGGCTTTATCAATTCTCAGAAAGAGTTGGACGGAACTGCCGACGCGACACTGGTACTGTTCGATGATCAGTACGAACTTCTCTTCGACACGATCCCACTGAACACGGTTCGAAATCTCACAACAAAAAGCTTTGTACCACGCGGATCAACCGCTCTTTTCGATGCGATCGGAAAAACTATCGATGACATCGGCGAAAAGCTTGCAGACATGAACGAATCAGACCGTCCTGAGAAGGTGATAGTTGCGATCCTCACCGATGGTGAAGAGAACTCAAGTAACGAGTATTCACAGAAGCAGATCAAAAGGATGATCAAAAGACAATCAGAAAAGTACTCGTGGGAGTTCCTGTTCCTTGCGGCGAATCAGGATGCGTTCAGTGGTGCAGAATCGATCGGGATCAGCCGTGAGAGTGCGGTCCAGTTCGATGCGGATGAACGAGGAACGGAGCTGGCGTTCTGTGCGATGGCGGAGCGGGTAAGTGAAATGCGGGCACCATCACGGAGAAAGGCTCATTCATGATAATCGACTATTTTAGAGCAAAGTCTACTCCAACGGCGATTCTTGCGGATCTGCCGGATGAGATTCTGAAATCGAACTCTGTTGTTCGACTTAATCGATCTGATTTCGAAACGGCCTTTGCCGGATCATCTTCGGTTTCTGTGACCGTACTTGATTCGGTGCCTGACCATTCGGTTTGCGGCGGTGACATACTTATCTTTGAAATTGATCACGATACGACACTTGAACGGTTCGAATCGATGCTCAACACAATTACTCAAACTGAAGAGGAACTTCTCATGGGAATTTATACCTCAGATCGCCCCGGAATCAGATGTGCTGTCATTCGAGTTCAGAGAGGTGCAGCATGAACAATCTCGACAAATACACCGGTTGCCT
>DYSA01000367.1 GCA_020726425.1 Fibrobacter succinogenes
CACAGTATGAGGCTCTAGCCTCACTGTCGTGACGCGAGGCTGGAGCCTCGAATGCGGCATTCCAAGCGAGGACGCTTGGAACGAGTGCTGGAACCAACTTCAGTTTAGGAAACCACCTGAGTAGTTACATTCCAACTACTTTTGAAGAAACTCTTTAAACGAACAGCGAATCGCAGCCCCAAAGAAATGGTACTCTATCCCGCGATTTATATTGAACTGACAATCGCCTACGGAACTGCAAAGAAAGGATATGCCGTGAAAATAGTACTCGTTCACTACCATCTTCGCCCGGGAGGAGTAACTTCGGTACTTCGCCAACAAGTGGCCGTTTTAGCAACCCTTCTCCCCAACGCGGAAATCACCGTGCTCGTGGGTGAGTCTGATTCTTCTTTTGATACACTTCCCGCAACCATTGTGGTTGATCCCAATCTCGACTACTTCGTTCCCCAATCAGTCGAAGAGGCACTTGCGAAAGAGCGGACAATCTTGAAAACCTTTATTTCTCAGATCGGCAATGGGAAAACGGTGTTTCACATTCACAACCCAACATTGGCAAAGAATCCCTGTCTCACCGCGGCGATTCACTCACTGGCGGATCGCAATGTCTCAATCGTTTCGTTCTGCCATGACTTTTCCGAAGATCGTCCGGCGAACCAGAAGATCAATGAAACCTACGCTTCGTGGTGCAACGTTTCGGTAAATGAGTTTCTCTATCCGGATCGCAAAAATATTGTATACTGCACGATCAACAGCAGTGACTTAACGCGACTTAATGAGAACGATTTTGCAAAGGCAACTTCGCAACTGATCCCTTCACCAGTGCAAAAACCTTCGCCAGTAAACGCGAATCGCGAGGAAATAGCGAAGAAAATCAATCTCGATTGTTCTAAAGAGTGGTATTTCTATCCGGTCCGGGCAATCGAAAGAAAAAATATCGGGGAATTTATTCTCATGGCACTCTTGGATAATAATGAACACGAATGGATTTTAGCGCGTCGCCCCGCCAATGAAACAGAGATTCCTCTCTATGAACAGTGGTTCGAACTTGCCACAACGAACGGAATCACCATTCATTTTGACGCCGTTGAAACGGTTCCCTTTAGCGATCTCATGAACAGTTCAGACCGAATTATTACCACGAGCACCCGCGAAGGATTCGGCATGGCCTATCTCGAACCGTGGCTTGCAGGGAAACCGGTGGCGGGTCGCGAAATCCCCATGGTGGTAAACGATATGCGAAATGGCGGAGTGATCATGGATCAACTCTACACAGAACTGGCGGTTCCGTTTGAGGATTCCTTTGTCGATTTCGCATCACTTTCTCCTCAAAACCAGTTGCGCTTGGTGGAAAAATGCATCCACGACCAATCACTTTGCTCGACTATAAAAGCACGCGGTTCGTGGTGGAAAAAGGTTACCGAATCCGTGGATCAGTCGGTGATTACCGCAAATATCACTGCCATTGACCGCGAATTTTCCACAGAAACATTCGGAAGACGATTAGTGGCACTCTACTCGCATCAATAACTCGTTGTGTATTGAAACAACAATTGCATGTGAATTCTAATACATTTTTCAAAGGATTAACTATGAAAAAGCTCGTACTGACACTGGTATCACTTACCGCATTTCTCTTTGCAGATCAACTGACTGTTGGTACTGAAGCGCCCAATTTTTCACTAAAAGATGAAACCGGAAAAGTGCAGACACTGGCACAACACAAAGGGAATCGACCGGTAATCTTAGTGTTCTATCCCGGTGACAATACACCGGTCTGTACAAAACAGCTCTGTGAACTGCGCGATAACTACGCCGATCTCCCAACGTATGATTCGGTGCAGGTTTACGGTGTAAATGCAGGGGATGCGCAATCTCACCAGAAGTTCAAAGAGAAAAACAGATATCCGTTCCCGCTCTTGGTTGATACCAAATGGGAAACAGCGAAAAAGTACGGTATTTCAAATGGGAAAGGGGTGAATCGCACGGTCTATGTGATTGATAAAAATGGTAAAATCATCTACTCCCAAAAGGGGAAACCGCCCGTATCAGAGATTTTGGCGGCGTTGAAAGCGAAGAATTAAAGGGCCTTCGCATTTCAATCTGTTTCAATCTCACGATACCGCAACAAACCAGTCACACACATCATCTGGGGTGACTGACGCACCGAATGCTGTAGCGCTTATCGTTTCCCATCGATAAATCGATGGTCTAATACAGAATTTTATCCTTCGGATGAATAGAAATCCGATCCGGTAGGATCAAATTGTATCGAAGGCCCGGATTTTAATCCGGGTAAATGTGTGCGATTGAAATAAGCGCTACAGCATTGACTGACGCCCCCCCGAAATTGTTACCAAACTATTTGGTTCCTGCACTTGTCCCCTTCGTCCCGCGAGGAATGCAGACACGATGCCCCGCCTCGATCAATTGAGGCAGATCATCACGACCGGAATTCTAAGGCAAGGAGAGGCTGTGCAAGTATTGTGTATTGAAAGCCAAATTTCGGTAGGGACACGGCGTGCCGTGTCCGAGGTGACATATAAGTCATTGATAACATCATTACAGTGTGCACGGCTCACCGTGCCCCTACACAATTGCGGTGTGATTTATTGAATACTTGCACAGTCTCTAGGAGTCTTGGAACGAGATCATTTGTTCTCTCACTGAGTAACCAGGTTTCCCTCTGAAAAACTAAGAGAGTTTCATACCCGCGGACTGCCACGCCATAACACCACCGGAAAGATTTATCACGTTCGTGAATCCCTTGGAGTGAAGATAGGAACAAGCGGAAGCGGAACGAGCTCCGGAGAAGCAGTTTACCAAAATCGGTTTATCTCGATACTTTTCAATCTCTGAAAGACGCGCACCGATATCGCCGAGGGGAATATTTTTTGCGCCCTTGATTTTCCCCTGAGAAAACTCACCTTTGGATCGCACATCAAGAAGAAAATGGGTGCCGTTGTTCACAATCAGTTTTGCTTCTTTGGCTGAAACAGAGTTGTACTTTGGTTTGAACATTGACGTAATCGTTGCTATTAATTTCCCGAACATGAATACCCCTTTACATTCTAAGTAACTGCTCAGGTGCTATTGATAAAACTGCGAAGTTGTAACCGTTTGATATTAA
>DYSA01000368.1 GCA_020726425.1 Fibrobacter succinogenes
GATATCAATCACTTACAAAACAAAAGGTTTTTTCGTGGTACCTGAGTAGTAACACAAGGTAAACCAGAGAAATTTCAGTAAAAACGTCCGCAGATTACGTAGATTACGCAGAAAGAAAACAGCTTTTTAATCTGTGGAATCTGCGGAATCTGTGGAAAAAATTCTGTTCACTACTTCACCTGCTCTATCTGGGCAATCAGGAAATGGTATGAGTATTGCCAGAACACGAATTTCATGTGCGTTTCACATAACGTAATCTCAAACTATTCAACTCTCAAATTGTTGATATTTCCCCCTTTTTGTTGATTAAACAAAAAAGATTTCACCCCATGCGACCCCAAAACTGCATGCCGATCCCTTCTGATCTTGAAAAAGCCTCTGCCGGTGGCAAAAGATATTTTGGGATCACCGCAGGAGGAACCTATGAACGAACCACTGGATACATCGACCATTCTCGATTCCA
This sequence comes from Fibrobacter succinogenes, assembly GCA_020726425.1. Taxonomy (GTDB): domain Bacteria; phylum Fibrobacterota; class Chitinivibrionia; order Chitinivibrionales; family Chitinivibrionaceae; genus JAIFMU01. The sequence goes on from DYSA01000368.1 coordinate 464, forward strand.
TCAGCGATGGAGTGTTCACTGTCGATTCGTCGTGGAAAATCAGCTCATTCAATCGAGCGGCTGAACTGATCACCGGAATCGATCGGATCGAAGCGATCGGTCAGCCCTGTTCTGAAGTATTTCGATCTTCCATGTGCGGAACCGGCTGTGCGTTGCAACAGACAATCGATTCCGGTTCGCCGATTATCAGCCGGGGATGTTACTTTATTCGAAGCGATGGCGAAACAATTCCGGTCACCGTTTCTACGGCGATTCTTCGCGATTCTGAAGGAAACGTCATTGGTGGAGCGGAAACGTTCCGCGATCTATCAGAACTAGAAAGCTTGAAACAGATGCTCGCTTCGCAGAACCGTTCTGTTGGAAGAATTGTCAGCAAATCCCCAATAATGGAGTCGGTGATTGGACTGATTACCGTGGCGGCACCAACTAATTCCACCATCCTAATAACCGGAGAAACGGGTACGGGCAAAGAGGTGAGTGCGCGAGCGGTTCACGAATTGAGCGATCGCAGTAGTTCGCCGTTTGTGGCAATCAACTGCGCGGCGATTCCTGAAACACTTCTAGAATCGGAACTGTTCGGCCATGAAAAAGGTGCGTTCACCGGTGCGACGAGCAAAAAGATTGGCCTCTTTTCGCGGGCCGGAACGGGAACACTGTTTCTCGATGAAATTGGAGATATCACCCCGACACTTCAGGTGAAACTCCTTCGCGTACTCCAAGAACGGGAGTTTGTTCCTGTGGGGGGATCAGTGGCGATAAAAAGTCGTGCCCGCATTGTCGCCGCTACCAACAGAGACCTTCCCGATCTGGTCGAACAGGGGATTTTTCGACAGGATCTCTACTATCGACTCAAAGTTATACAGATAGAACTCCCCGCACTTCGACACCGCCGTGAAGACATCCCCCTTTTGGCGGAACAGTTTCTCACTCGCTTTCGCCCCAATGAATCAATCCGTTTTACCCCCGATTCTCTGGCGATATTGGAGTCTTACCGGTGGCCCGGAAATATTCGTGAACTGGAAAATGCCATCGAATATGCTTCCATCGTCTGCGGATCCGGCCCGATCGAACTGATTCATCTTCCCGCAGAACTTCGCGGAACCGCCGTTTCCCGAACTGGCGACTCGCTCAAGTCAATCCGCGATGAAGTGACCGCGGATCGAATCAAAACAGCGTTGGCTGCGTGTAACGGGAATCGCAATAAGGCGGCGAAACTACTGGGTATTCACAAAACGACGCTCTTTCGGCGAATGAAACAGTTCGGCATATCGTAGAGTGTGAACTGATATCATTTTCAATCGCTAAAACGGTTATTTTATGCCGATTAAACTGTAAATAGTATGATCAAATGGAACAAATTGATGAGAACGACAAAGCAGAAACAGGCAATCGAAACGGTATTTCTCAACTCTGACCGCCCGCTTTCTGTGGAAGAAGTAACCGAACGCGCTCGCGAAACAGCCCCTTCTATCAACACCGCAACGGTGTATCGAAATCTGAAAACGCTGGTCGATTCGGGGATTCTCACAAAAATCTGTTCCGGTCAAGCAGGAACCTTATACGAACCGAACCACTCGGGCCATCACCACCACTTTCACTGTCGAACTTGTGGGAAAACATTCGATCTCCCCGGATGTCCCCTATCAGTTCAGCCCAAACTCCCCGAAGGATTCACCGCCGATTCTCACGAACTGTTTTACTATGGAATTTGTGCGGAGTGTGCGCGAGTAGGGGTAGACCAACGTGTCTACCCTGAATAGGTGTAAATGATTGATTTTCTCGAAATGCCGGGCGGACACGTTGGTCCGCACCCTACGGAAAATTGTGATTTTGGGGAATTATTTGAATACTTGCACAGCCTCTCCGGCCTTGGAATGCCGACCGCGAGGTTCCGCCTCGATTCATTTAGGCTGGAACCTCAAGGTGTGCGTGACAGGTTTGGAGAGATTGTGCAAGTTGTGCAAGTATTGGAAGGTTTCCATGTTTTATCCCTTCGGGGAAGTATAAATCATTTTGCACTTCCGTGGGTTTCACCCACGGCTGATATGTTTTTCCCTTCGGGAATAAGTCCGACACATTGTATTAGATTGGATTCTACCCGTAGGGTTAGATGGGCGCCGGTGGCACCGGTATGGTGATAGCAAAATCAATATTTCCCCGAAGGGGTACAACAAAACATGAATACTTGCACAGCCTCTGAAAACCTATCACGAGCTGCGGAGTGTTCGCGGTAAAAACAGACCGTTCGGGGATCTTCACAAAACTGTTTTTTCACTTGAAATAAGTTCGATTGAACTGCGAAGCGACTCGCCGCGTTTTGTTTTGACGATTGTTCTCGCGGGAATTTCGTCGCCTTCACGGAAAAAGAGTTCCATCATGGGGATTCCAAAGAAATCTGCAATTTTCCATGCGGTTTCGAGGGTTGGCGATCGTTGGCCCTGTTCTATGAGCGTGAGTGTTTCTGCATCTTTTCCCAGAAGTTTTGCCAATTTTGTCATGGATAGTTCATTGAGTGTTCTGTAAAAACGAAGATCGTTTTTGTGAGTTACCGGTTCTCTTTTCACCGCAGTTCTCCTTTAATTTGTTGTCGATTGAACTCATTGTACCATTGAATAACAATCAAATTCAAGAAATTATCTCGTAAAACTCCGATGCAC
>DYSA01000369.1 GCA_020726425.1 Fibrobacter succinogenes
AAAAAAATAGAGCGTACAGAATACGAATTTTGATTTGCCACATATCCCTCCGTTCTTTGGTTATATCACTGTAAATAAAATTCTGGCTAAATTCGGGAGAACCGTTTAATCCACCCGAATTTCATTTCATCGTAAATCCGAGGCAGACACAAAGTTCTCCTCTACAGATTTTCGTTGCATCATTGATTCGTTGCATCGCTGCAGCATCCTATTTCAACATCGGTTTCAAATACCGTCCCGTTTCAGAATCGCTCTCGGCAACCTCTTCCGGGGTTCCCGTGGCGATTATCAACCCGCCTTTGTTTCCACCGTCGGGGCCAAGATCGATAATGTGGTCGGCACATTTCATCACGTCGAGATTGTGTTCGATCACCAGAACCGTGTTCCCCGTATCCGCCAACTCTTGAAGCACTTTCATGAGCATTCGGATATCTTCGAAGTGAAGTCCCGTGGTCGGTTCATCCAAAATATAGAGCGTTTTCCCCGTGGCATTTTTGTTCAGTTCCGAAGCGAGTTTCACGCGTTGAGCTTCACCGCCGGAAAGAGTTGTCGCCGGCTGACCGAGATGGATATAGCCGAGTCCCACTCGCGAAAGCACTTCGAGTTTTTTACGGATCGGGGTGTGAGCTTCAAAAAACTCAAGAGCTTCATCGACGGTCAGATTGAGCACTTCGGAGATCGACAATCCTTTGTATTTCACCGCCAGCGTATCACGATTATACCGCTGACCATGACACTCTTCGCACTGAACAAACACATCGGGAAGAAAGTGCATTTCGATCCGCGTAAGTCCATCGCCCTGACACGATTCGCATCGACCACCTTTCACATTGAACGAGAACCGCCCCTTGTCGTAACCGCGAGCCTTCGATTCCGGCATCATGGCGTAGAGATCGCGGATCAGGTCGAACATTTTCGTGTAGGTCGCCGCGTTTGATCGCGGAGTCCGTCCGATCGGCGACTGGTCGATATCGATCACCTTGTCGATATGTTCGAGCCCGGTGATTTCATCGTACGGCAATGGGTTAGCCTTTGATTTGTAGAGCGATTTCGCCAGAGCCGGATAGAGCGTTTGGTTGATCAATGTTGATTTTCCAGAACCGGAAATTCCAGTCACACAGGTCAGTTTTCCCAGAGGAATTTCGGCGGTGAGATTTTTCAGATTGTTCCCGCGAGCTCCGGTGATCTTGAGGAATTTTCCATTTCCGGGCCGGCGAACTTCGGGAATCGCAATGGTCAATCGTCCGCAGAGATAGGCTCCCGTGAGCGACTCTTTCACTTTCATCACCTGTTTCGGCGTGCCGATAGCGACCACTTCGCCGCCGTGCTTACCCGCTCGCGGCCCCATGTCGATCAGCCAGTCCGCCGCTTCGAGTGTCTCTTGGTCGTGTTCGATCACGACGACGGTGTTGCCTAAATCTCTTAACTGAATCAGCGTGTTGAGCAGTTTCGTGTTGTCGCGCGGGTGAAGACCGATGCTCGGTTCGTCGAGAATGTAGGTCACGCCGGTGAGTCGTGATCCGATCTGCGTGGCAAGCCGAATCCGCTGAGCTTCACCGCCAGAAAGCGTTTGGGCCATGCGGTTCAAGGAAAGATACCCAAGCCCCACATCGGTTAAAAACCCAATACGGGCGTTTATCTCTTTGAGAATCTGCTTAGAGATTTTCTGTTCCCGATTTGTCAGAACCAGATTGTCAAAAAATATTTTCGTTGCTTCGATAGACATCTCCGCCAGATCGCCGATGTTGACACAGTTAACCGTCACCGCCAGCGAACTTTTGCTCAACCGCTGACCGTTACAGTGAGGACACTTTTTTTCTGACATGAATGTTTCGATCCAGACGCGAATCTGCACCGAATCGGTCTCTTTGTATCGGCGCAAGAGATTGGGAATCACCCCTTCGAACGGTTTATTGAACCAATCAACATGAATAATATTCCGGCCGGTTCCGTAGAGCAGAACTTTCTGCTGTTTCGGATCGAGATCTTTCCATTTGGTCGAAAGGTCAATCTCATAGGCTTCGCACACCGCTTTCATAATCTTGCGGTTCCAGCTCGTGTGAACCGCCGCTCCGTTCCACGGAACAATGGCACCCTTGCCGACGGAAATGTTTTTGTCCGGAACCACGAGATCCGGATCGATTTCCATAAGATAACCGAGTCCGTCACATTCAGGACAGGCACCAAACGGCGTGTTGAACGAGAAGTTGCGCGGTTCGATATCGGTCATGGAGATCATACACTTGGGGCAGGCGAGCTTTTCGGAAAAGAGAAGCGGATCCATTTCGGGACGATCTACCGTGACCGTTCCGTTGGCGGAAAGTTTCATCGCCGTTTCGAGCGAATCGGTGAGTCGTCGCGCCATATCGGGTTTCACCACGAGTCGGTCGATCACCGCCATGATCGTGTGTTTCTGCTTTTTGTCAAGAACGATCTCATCTTCGAGAAGTTTCGGTTCGCCGTTGACGATCACACGGGTGAATCCATCGGCCATGAGTCCCGCAAACACATCCTTGTGTTCCCCTTTTTTGCCGAGAATCACCGGCGAAAGAAGCTGGAATTTGGTTCCTTCAGGAAGGCGCATGATCTGGTCACAGATCTCCTGAACCGTCTGACTTGCCACGGGATCACCGCATTCGGGGCAGTGAGGTTTCCCGATTGATCCATACAAAAGTCGCAGGTAGTCGTGGATCTCCGTAATGGTTGCGACAGTTGATCGCGGGTTGTGCCCCGTGGTTTTCTGTTCAATCGAAATCGCCGGCGAAAGTCCTTCGATAGAGTCCACATCGGGCTTTTCCATGAGTCCCAAAAACTGTCGCGCGTATGACGAAAGCGACTCCACATAGCGCCGCTGACCTTCGGAGTAGAGCGTGTCGAACGCCAGTGACGATTTCCCGGAACCGGAGAGCCCAGAGATCACGGTGAGTTTATTGCGGGGGATTGTTACATCGATATTTTTAAGATTGTGCTCGCGGGCACCCTTGATCACTATGTCTTGAAGCATGGAAATTCCTCTTTCTTGACCAAACGACAAATCGACCAAACGATTAAACGGAATTTCGCTTCGTCGTTTAATCGCTTCGTCGTTTTGACTGTTGTTTACCTGTACAAATATACA
>DYSA01000370.1 GCA_020726425.1 Fibrobacter succinogenes
GAAAGTTGAATTTACAGAACCATTGGTTGATATCGATTGAAAAGGCAAAATCAATGTAGAGCAAATAGTAGAGTAATAAAAAAAGTTCAATACAAAAACCGAAAGAGGTTATCGTATTGAACTGAAATTGAGTTGATTCGAAATGAAGGTTTCGGAATTAAATCATTTGGTGATATTCCAAACCAAAGAATAAAGTACCAGAATAATCCCCGTAAGAGAAATGAGTGAAGTGGCCAATCTGTCATACCGGTGATTTGTCTTTTCCATACGTATCTCCAAGATTTTAAAACAGGCAGTGGTTCAATAAATAAACAGTACAATACATTCATTATCGCTGTCAAGATCAACAGCGACGAATTAAACCAACCATCTTTCCTGCAATCGAAAAATGTGAATGTTCATCGACGATAATATCTCGAAGTCGACTATTTTCAGGATGAAGAATTACATGATCACCTTTGTTGTAATAGGTTTTCAAAGTAGTATCACCATTTATTAACGCAACAATTTTCTCACCATCGCGAGCGACATTTTGTTTTCTTACAATAACAAAATCACCATTGTGAATTCCCGCTTCCACCATCGAATCACCGGCAACTCTGAATGTGAAAAGATCATCGCCACCAAACAGTTCAGCATCAACCACAATCTCATTTTCAATATTTTCTTCCGCCGTGATTGGTGTTCCCGCCGCAACCGATCCAATAAGAGGAAGGCGCTTTGCAGAAATTTCACGAACTTGCGGTGATTCTGTCTGAACGATTTCTGGCGAGATTGGGAAAATGCCTCGTGCGATCCCTCGTCGAAGTTCTACCCACCCTTTTTTTTCAATTAAGCGCAAATGTTCTTGTACTGAATTGGGGCTCTTAAAATCAAGTCCATCGGCGATCTCACGAACGGTTGGAGGCATCCCTTTGCGCTGAAAATAGTCGGCAATAAAGTCAAACACCAACTGCTGCCGCTCTGTCAACTTTTTCATGCTGAAGCCCTATTGAAAAGTTTCCCCGATTTCGCAGCAAAGAACAGCTGAGGTTTTGGCGTCTGAATAGTCTCGGACACGGTCACTTCCCACGAACGTCCAGACATGAGCACCTGCGAAGTTTCAGTGGTTATGTGCGAAGAAATTTTAGGCGAATCAATATAAAAATCAAAGAAAAGTGAATGATTTCCATCTCGGTTAACGGCATCAGTCATAACGTCCTCCATTGTTTGAACGCCAATAATATACTGTACAGAATAACAGGGTGTCAATTTTTTATTGCGAATACAGATAGATTCAAAATCGATAAATGCATAAAGAATTGTATTTCTTGAATTTGTATCAAATTTCAATCAATCATTTACAATGTTTTTCTACTGTACAAAATTGATATTTCAGGTTAAAATGTACAATCAATCCTACAAATGGAGTTCAAATGTACACCGTACAAATCAAAGAAGCTCTTCGTGTTTTTGCAGATGAAACGTCAATCCCATCGAAATCGCGCTACTTCAGATCGGGAAAAGGGGAATATGGCGAAGGTGATCAATTTATTGGTGTTACCGTACCCAATGTGAGGCTCGTAGTAAAAGAGTTCTGGAAAAAATGTGAACTTTCAACGTGTGAAAAACTTCTCCAATCGATCATTCACGAAGAACGACTTCTCGCCCTACTTTTGATGGTTAAAAAGTTTGAACGTGGTGATTCTTCTGAACGACGTGATATTTATAGCTCTTATCTTCACCACAAAAGCCACGTCAATAATTGGGATCTTGTGGATAGCTCTGCGTTTCAGATTGTGGGTTCATACCTCCTCGAATATCCAGACTTGACGTTACTCACAACATTAGCCCAATCTAGATCACTCTGGGATCGAAGAATTGCGATCATTTCCACCTTTGCGCATATTCGTTCCGAACAGTTTGAAATTCCGCTCGAAATTTCGAAACTCCTCATAACCGACAAAGAAGATCTCATTCACAAAGCGGTTGGTTGGATGATTCGAGAAATAGGCGAACGCTCACCTCAAACCGAACGTGATTTTCTCATTAACGAATACAAAACTATGCCCCGCACCATGCTTCGATATGCGATTGAAAAATTCCCTAACGAAGAACGTCAAAAGTGGCTCAAAGGAGAAATGTAAAAATCGAGTCTAGAGATATTGAAGAGTAAGTGCATCAAACTATATTTTCACCGTAATACGATCAAAAACCAACGATGAGATTTTTATGGCAACACCATCAGTAAATTGCAGAAATTGTAAGCATTATTTCATAACATGGGAACCAGCACACCCCAATGGGTGTCATCTTTTTGGTTTTAAATCGGCAAAAATGCCAACAACAGCGGTGTGGGAATCAACAGGAAAACAGTGTGAACATCACGAACCAAAACGAATAGGATAATTTGTCACATTTGTATTTGAGATAAAATCCGCTGAGTGACTTCTTCGATATCCGTATCACCATCGATAAGGCGAAGGATTTTTTTTTCTTGAAAAAAATCTCTAATCGGAAGAATATGATCGTTGTAATACCGCAAACGGCGATCTATTCCACTCTCAGAGTCATCACTTCGACCACGCGCCTTAAGCCTTTGTATAACCACTGATTCCGACAGGACAATTTCCACGACGTAATCCAGATTTACCCCATCTATAAATGTAGCTTGTTCATACGTGCGCGGAAACCCTTCGAGAATAAATCCATCAAGAGCCTCCAATTCACGAGTTAAAACAGCTTTAACCAGCGAATCAGGAGCTAAATGCCCTGCATCGAGTTCTGAACGAGGATAGAATTCAGTAACAAAAGGATCATCCTCTTCAATTCCCCGCCGAAGAATCCCGCCAAGACTGACCATAGGAAGCTGTAACAAACGACTCAGTGCTTCGGCCTGAGTACTCTTTCCACTTCCCTGAATTCCTAACAATGCTATTTTCAACACATATTCTCCTTTTGAGAAGATGAAAATAGTATCTGGAGTTGTAAAAAATTGTTCAATTACAACTGATCTAACGGAAATAAATGATTCAGAAAGTTGCTTTCACAGCCACAGGAGAATTGTATGTTCAAAATCAACACTTCGAAAGCACTATTTGTGAGCAGGCAGAACGTAAAAATGGCGAGGAT
>DYSA01000371.1 GCA_020726425.1 Fibrobacter succinogenes
CCCCTGTTCCTACCTTCCCGATCAGATCTGCCAGAATCTAACCTTTGAAATCTCGATAGAAAAAGAATCGATTACAGAACAGCTACTCGCGGCAGGATTTCGTCATTTCGGAACGCGGTGGTTTACTCCCGCGTGTCCCGATTGTTCCGCATGTCAGGGGATTTTTATCGCGGTGAATCAGTTTGCCCCTTCCAAATCGCAACGAAAAATCATCAACAAAAATCGGGATCTTCGCATTGAACGATCTGCTCCTTCGGTGAGTTCTGAAAAAATCTCACTGCTCAATCGGTTTCAAAAATCTCAAACCGAACGAATCGGTTGGCACCTTTCGGAACACAATGAACAGCAGTATCGCGAAGGGTTTATTGAGGGAAATCAGTTCTGCGAAGAGTATCGGATCTATAAAAATGAGAAATTGATCGGCGTGGGATTTTTGGATCTCGCCGGAAATCGCGCCAGTTCGATCTATTTCTTTTACGATCCCGACTATCGCCATCGGTCGCTGGGAACGTGGTCGGTAATCACCGAAATTGAACGGTGCCAAACTGAGAAAATCGAGTTTCTTCACCTGGGATTGTGGAACGAAAACTGCCCTTCGCTGTCGTATAAAAACCGATTCGAACCATATCAATTGATCGAATTTCAAACGGCTCGCGAATCGGCATTGGCAGTGAGGGGGATCTTTTCAAAATAGCGAGTTTATATCAATCAATCGCTCTTCAGCCATTTCAAATGTGAAGTAAACGAGTGGATTTCGATTAGCTTTGCTCTGATATTGTAAATAGAATCTTCATTAACTCATTTTAGAACGACTGAAACGTTATTTCGCTGTCACACATATAAAACGGTTCTTTATAAAAGCTTATAAAAAGATCAATCACACAAAATGCACTACTGTTTCGGGCATATACTTTACATTTTAAAAATTACCACAATTTTTTTATAGTTTTTGAAAAAAGATTATTCTTTTTCCTGCATTATTGTAGGGAATTTCCTTTTTTATAGTGTATAAACGGGTATACATTAACGAACATTGAGGTAAGTATGAAACATCTTTTTTCCCTTTTCACCCTGCTGTTGCTTTTTGTAACATCGGGCATGGGAGCAACAGTTCAGACAAAAGCGGGATGGGATACGGTGAAAATCTGTATCATCTGGAACTCTGGTACGGGAACTGAAGAGATGCCCTCCGGATGGCAGCAGAAAAATGGAGCTATCGGCGATTCGACCCGTTCCTATGTGGAACAAGCGATCTCTTCAGTGAACAAAAACAATGTCAAAGTCTACACCGGAACGTCACCTCAATGGGCTTCAATTTCTAATACCGCAAACAATCTTCAAAACCTCAAAAAAGAGTTTGGCGGGAGCCTTCCCGATGTCATTGCCTATATCAACGCTGGGTATGAGTGGGATGAACACAGTGCAAAACAGTCTACTACACCCTATGCGCTTCTCAAAGCAGCATCCGATTCTGGTGTGGGAATTGTCGCAATTGGCGACGATGCGGCATTTGATGCCAAAACGATATTTCCCCTCGCCGGCTACAAAGGAAATGGAAATATTATTCAGTATCACGAAACAGGTGACAACGGCGGGCTTGCAGCTCCTTTTATGGAATCAGCAGTAGGAGAATCGGGATTTAGCGATGTAAAAATTTCGATGAACAAATCGGAGAACGCCAAGCTTCAAGATCAAGGAATTCTGTTTGCGGTAAGTGCGACAGAGCTGAAATTCAAAGAGTGGATCAAGAATGGTCGTGGTCAGGCGGATGCTGATGTTTGGGATATCGACACCAATAAGATCAAGCTCGATAATTTCGCGAAAATTGGCTACCAAAGTGCAATGCTCGACGACTGGCAACTGGTTCCACCGGCGGCTCGGTCTGATCTCTACAAAGTAATCGCGGCACTTCAGAACAAACTCAATCGAGTGGTTATGTTGGGCTACCAGCCTCAATATCTCGAAGACTCTTCCGCTTCGATGCAGATTGTCTACAATTCACTCTTCTGGGCTTCGAAAGCCAAAGAGATGATGAAAATTGCAACACCCGTGGCTGATCCTTTGAACGGTTCGCCGAACAGCGTCGGCAAAATTGGATTAACCGTCGATTTCCCTTCGGATAAATCAATTTATACCATTCGCTACCAGATCAACGATGGTTCGTGGAGTGACTACTCCAGCTCGTTCGATCTGCCGGTTAACGGTTCAACGGTAACGGTGAAAGCGTGTGCAATCCCGACCAGTTCGACCGGAAGTTATACGAAAAGTGATACAGCAACGTTCACTTACGAATATAAAGATGGTCCGGTTCTCGAATCAGCTCGGATTATTCCCGGGAAAATTGATCTGGTGAGTTCACTTCGGGAAGCAGACACACTTTTGGTTACGTTCAGCAAAGAGATGAAAGATTTTTCAACCACAACTCCGTTCAAATCTTTGGATAGAGATAGTATTTCATACCTCTTTACTCTCAATGAACTCTCTCAAAGTGGCAAAAACGCGAAGTTTGTGATTACTTCAAACACGGTCAAACCAGCTCGCTATCTTCCTGAAAATATGAAAGATTCGCTCGCCATCGATCCAAAAGCAAATCTTGAAACGATCGATGGGGAGAAACAGGATGGAATGTCCAATCGCTTTGTTCCCGTTCAGGTTGATGGCATTTCAATTCCTCAAATTGCGACACCGGTAGCTTCGCCAAATAGCGGAACAACTCAGTCGGTGACAAAAGTAAAAATCAGTGTCCCCTATCCAAATGATTCCAACTACTACACCCTTCGGTATCAGATCGATGGCGCAGTAACAGGAAGCAGCAGTAAATACACCGGTGAGATTACTCTTCCGAAAACCGGATCCAGCGTGACCATTCGCGCCGTGGCGATCACCACCGATGGATCACTCTGGAAAACGAGCGACACGATGAAAGTCACCTTCGATTATGTTGGTGGACCGATCATCGAAACGGCAGAACTGATTCAGGGATCGATAACCGATTACCAAACTTCGACATTTGCACCGGATACTCTGTTGATTCGATTCAACAAAGATATTGAGGATGTAAAAAACACCATGCCCTTTATCTCCTATGACGAAAATGGCGACGAGTAT
>DYSA01000372.1 GCA_020726425.1 Fibrobacter succinogenes
TTGAAACCGCAGAACGGGTCTATCGCGAAGTTCAACTTCTTTTCGATGAAAAAAACTAGACGATACATGGTAAATATTTCTACAATGCCATCGAAGAAATTCGGTGGCGTTTTTTGTTGACCTCTTCGTGCGATCGGTCTATATTCATCTTCCTGTTGAATCGTGCCGAAATCGAAAGGATTGCTGTGAATTTCCAGAAGAAAATAGAATCAGAACTTCTCGATGAGATGATCCTCGCTGCGTGTAATTCTCCGAGAAAACGGGTCCACAAAGAGATTCACGATCGCGGAGCCGATTCACCGATTCAGTGGTTTCTCAATGTGATTGTTCCGGGAAGTTACTGTGCGCCTCACGTTCACCCTGAACTGGGAAAGTGGGAGTGGTTCCAGATTCTTCGGGGAAAAGCGGTGATCCTTCTCTTTGATGAATCGGGAATTGTTACGGATCGCGTGGAACTTTCGCCGGATGGAACCGTGGGCGTGGAGATTCCACCTCAGGCGTGGCACACAATCGCCGCCCTTGAACCTTCGGCACTATTGGAGTTAAAATCGGGCCCCTATATTCCCGCCACCGACAAACGATTCGCTCCTTGGGCTCCTCTTGAAAATCAGCCGCTTGCAATTGATTGTGAACAATGGTATCGTGAGGCCGCAGTGGGTGATAGCCTGAAAAACAAGGAACAGTAGTGAAACGTATCGGCATTTTTATTCGAGAAACACGGGCTGTCCTGAATCTCTACAACAACGCTCACGGCCCACTTTTGGCGCGAGCGATTGCGTTTAATCTCATTGTGACCGCAGTTCCTTTTATTGTGATCTTTTTCTGGCTCGGCGCGGAGTTTATGGAAAACTCAAAACCACTTCGCCGAATGCTCACCGACCAGATCAGCCTGCTTCTTCCTCACGATGCCGCAGAAATTTTGGTGAAACAGATTAGCCGTGGAAATGGCGAATCTTTTAGCATAAACGGGCTTGGTGTTGTGGGAATTATAACCCTTTTTTGGCTTCCCTTGTCGCTGTTCAATTCAATTCAAGTGGCCTTGGGTGAAGTAAACGGATTTCACGAAACAAGGCCCTTTTTTGTGCGCCAATTAGCGGGAACATTTATTCAGATTTCCATGATTGTGCTTCTTTTTGCTTCAACATCACTTTCAATTGGAGCGAAAACTCTTTTTGGACACTATGCCTTCCTCAATGCAGCGTTCTCTTTTGTATTGTCTACGGCGATTGTATTTATCACACTTACAACGATTTACCGGTTTTCGTGTCGCGGAGTAATTTTCAAGGAAGCCGCTCGTGTCGCGGCGATTGTTTCAATTCTTTGGTTGATTGTCAATCGTGTGGCGGGGTTTTTTGTCAGCAAATCCGGAAGTTACGATTTCACCTACGGAATCTTGGCTGGGGTGGTGGTGCTTTTGACCTGTTCCTATTTTTTTGCATCGTTGCTTCTTCTCGGGGGAATCACTGCAGTTCGCCGATCAGGGCGGAAAAAAGCAGCAAAGCAACACGCGGAAAAACACGCTCCTCATAGAAAAGCTCGCGTAAGGTAAGGAAAAACAATGGCTGACTATCGTGTTGTGATACTCGAAAAAGATGCAAATGGTCATTCTGAGGCTTTTCGTGAGATGGCGATTACGCTAGTTGCATCGATTCGCGAATGTGGGTTTTCGTGTGAACTAAATGTGAATCGTTTCACTGCCGAATCGGTCCACATACTTTTAGGGTATCATCTTCTCAATATCGATTCAATTCCTGCGGGGATTCGCTACGTGGTCTATCAGTTGGAACAACTCAGTGATTCCGAAGGGATTATTTTTCACCGGCCCGAGGTTCTTGAAATTTTGGCGCGAGCGGAATCGGTGTGGGATTACTCACCTGAAAACGTGGCGTTTTTGGCGGCCCGAGGGATTATTGCCGATCTGATTCCCGTGGGATATTCTCCGGCGCTCACCGGGATTATTCATTCTGAAAAAGATATTGATATTCTGTTTTACGGAAGCCGCAATGAACGGCGAACGGCGGTTTTGCAAGAACTACACGATCGTGGGTTCACGGTGAAAGCGCTCTTTGGGCTCTACGGCGAACAGCGAGATTCGTGGATCAGCCGTGCTTCACTGGTGATCAATGTCCACTACTACGAAGCTAATCTTTTTGAATCAGTGCGAATTTCCTATCTCGTCAACAATGCAATTCCGGTTCTTTCTGAAACATCTCCCAGTTATCCGTGGGATTCGGTTCCCTTGGAGATGGTTCCGTACGTTCAGCTTGCCGATCGGGCGGAACAGCTTTTGGGAGATAGGGTTGCCTTGGATCTCTACGGCAAAACGTGTCAAAAGAAATTCGCTCACCACTACCCAATGACCGTGCTGTTGGAAAAATTCCTCCAGCGCTAGTTTTATCCCTTCGTTCGCAATGTTTTACAGCGATATCAGGCTGTCTTTTGTATCAACAACGACTGCCGGTGTTCCCGCTCAGTTAGCACTCGTCTTCAGCGAGGGTCATCACGTAGTCTTCGAGAGTGAGTTTGAAAACGGTCTCTTTCGAAGGATTTATGTAGATTCCATAGTTTGTCGAAGGATCATTCTCTTCCCGTTTGATCCGCACGCCAAAACAGGATTCGTTTCGGTGCTGAGTGGCGAGGCAGAGATCACCAAATTTCGTTTTAAAGGGAACGGAGTGCATAAAGAGCGATAGTGGTTTGATGTAGATTTCAGATCCCTCTTCGCTAAAGAGATCGTCGTACACTTTAAGCACATCCGGTTCTTCGGACACTTGAGCATAGAGTTTTGAAACAAACTTATTTGATATCAAGAAATCATTTACTCCCACTTCCAAAATCACTTCGAGATTTTCAGAATCGGCCACTTCGCTGATAAGTTGCGTGCGCAATGATCCACTGTTTAGACTATTGAGGTAGTTTCTGAGCTGCAAGAGAAGAGTAATTGTTTCTGAATCGCGCAGTTCAGGATCGCCGCCATCTTGCTTGAGAATAATGACGTTGTCGTATTTTTCTGGTGCAATTTCATACACCGAGTGAGAATCGTAGAGATCGATTTCAATTAATTTCATAGAAATTAACGGGTGCCGTTCTTTAATCACATTGAAT
>DYSA01000373.1 GCA_020726425.1 Fibrobacter succinogenes
CATTTTTTTTTAAAAGTGAGCCTGCCACTTTTGTGGATCATTCATTTTTGTTTAAAATCAGCCTGCCACTTTTGTGGATCGATCATTTCCAATTGCGGTTACCACAATAGCGTTGAGAGTCGCAACAAGGGAGATCAAAATCCAATAATTTAGAGATACGGCGCGAAGTAAACGTATCTTGCAGATGGTCTGAAAACTTGCCGAACCGACTAAAACTGAGTAGCCTTCGACAAGCACAGCAACCTGATTTGTACTCATTCACATCGAAACAATAAATCGCGAACCGGCATTTGCGGCACCAGTGCGCAAAAGGGTTCACCGCGGGGAGTTCCTCTCAACTTGGGCAAAAGATCAATCAGAATCTATTTTTAATGAAAAAGGAGAACCGATCATGACTGCAATTGAACTATTCGGAATTATTCCAGCGATTATTTTTCCCGCCGCCACACTGGTTCAGCTAGCTCATCTGGTGAAAGTTAAAAGTTCCGAAGGTGCATCGTGGTTCAGTTGGAGTCTCTTTGCGCTGGGCAATGTGTCGCTGTTTATCTATACCGAAAAGTACCACGCGTGGCAATCAATCCTCGGTCTGCTGGGAACCGCGGCATTACAACTCGCAATCATTGTTCTCATTTTCAGATACCGGGCAAAGGAGAACAGCCGTGGCTGATTTTCTCGATCTCACCAAACCGCCACTGGTACAGGACACACTCCCAACTGAAGTGCGTCACTGTCTCGACCAGTTTTCCGAATCGTTCAACCGCGAAGACCTATCTGGTATGGATGAACAGTGTCACTTTCCCCACTATCTCATTGGCGAAGAGTCGGTAACTGTTTGGAACAGTCCGGGACAGGTTCCGGCAGATTTTTTTGATCAATTGAAAGCTTCCGTCTGGGCCTACACCAGTTGCGAAAAATGTGAACCGATTCTGATTACAGAAAAGAAAATCCACATTCTCTGGAGTTACGCCCGAAGAGAATCAGATGGAAAGATCATCTCACTCCACGAAAACACCTCTGGATTCTCACCAAGAAATGCAATCGATGGGGGATTCAAGTCCGGTCGTACTGATTCACGAAACACCCATTCCCCCAAACCTGCTTACTCGCCTCATGCACATCGAGCCTCTGCAACTGTTCACACAAATATGGTTACCCACCAATTTCTGTAGAGTGCAAACAGCGTGTCCTCACCGCTAACGATGTAATCAAATTCTCGCTTTTTTGAAGGAGTCGCGCGGATCTACGCCAGAACAAACATGCAATTACTGCGCAGTTTTTGTTGCCTTAAACAGAGTATCATTTCACTTACATCGCGTCAAACCACGCCAAAAAACTGTTCTCGAATTTAGCCCAGACAAAAACAATAACAAATATTTTCCAGTGCAAATTGTGTGATGCTGAAACAACTCAACACACTGATTAAAAAGACAAATCCTATTGCATCCATCACAATACAAAGAACACAAGAAACACAACTCGTTCTCAAATTTATTGCATTTGCTGTTTTTGTGTTGTGTTATCAACGCGACACAAGAACCCGCAAACGTATTCCTAGGAACTCCCCCGTGAACAAACCATCCGATCGCGGCATATCGCTTCTCGTCGTACTGGCCGCACTGATCATTACCGGATTTCTCGGATCAGCAATGCTCAAGCTTTCCGCCGGAGAACAACTGACCAACGCATTCTATTCAACCTCAGCCACCGCTCGAAGTTCTGCGGAGTCGGGAATCGTTGCGGCGATCCAGACGCTGGAAAGTCCAACTCCTTTGACTGCCATTCTCCCGAAACTTCAAAAATGGATCGACGTTTCACTCGGAAACGGAACGCTCGCCACCTCAGACCAGTGGCTCGCCGGATCACCTTCGACGTGGGCAACACTGGATGGCGCCATGAAATATCGCGTCCAGATCACCGGATTCGACTCGAAAAACTTCAACGTTTCACTTCGTTCTGAAGGTCTGGGGAAAGGCGGTGCGCGAGCGACAGCCAATGCGGTATACCACCTCGAAGGATTAGGATACCGAACAACAAACTACCCCGCAAATGCCCTTCAGGCGGACGGGGGATTACACGAGTGCAACCCTGAGCGAGTGACGATTAACGGAAATTGTTCAATAAGCTGGTCGGGCTTTACTGCAGAAACAGGAATCAACTCAAAAACATACTTCAACGGAACTTTTCGATCAGATCACGCGTCAAAAGATTTCCAAGACAACGGATATTGCCATTTTAAGGGTGCGTCATATTTCCGTCGGCTCAGCATTAAATCGGGAGCGACAGCAGTGTGCTATGCGCCATTCTACGCCCCTTCTCCCAGCAACCAGCCGACAATAGCGCCAAACTCAGCAGGCCAATCAGTTACTACATTCACTGACCTCGGATTACCATCCTCGCCCGACCCTGCAATTACGTTCAACAGAACCACTGTCGACATCGCACCGTACGTAATCAATATTTCTGGAATTGCAGAAGAGGGCGGCACATACATGAATACCCTCTGGGAAAACACACCAGCAACACAAAAATACCTCGGAGTGTATCTGGTTTTAAAAGTTGACAACCCAAGCTGGGTCAAACCATTCAAAAACGACGGCGCCCCATTCAAATATAAGGCCATAATTCTTTCCGATGGAAACACGGCACTTTCAACATTCTACGAATCTTCACCATCTGCATTTACTTGCCTCTATATCGGCCATTACAAAAATGAAAACGGCCTTTTTAACGACATTCGAAATTTCAATGGCTACGTCCACATAAATGATGAATCTGTCGATGCAGGAAATGGAGTGATTATCAAGCGCGAGTACGGCGCAAATACAATCGGAAATTTCTCAGAACTCGACACATCAAAAACAAACATAACGCTATGGGGATCGATCTATTGCACTGAAAATGCAAAACTGCGCCTCGAGGGAGTAAGACTAAAATATTCAGGCGCAACTTCTGACAACGGACTCTGGTCTGACGGAGATAACCATCGTGTCAAAAACTCTTTCGTACTAAACAAAACAGTCGCAGTATCAGTGGACCACCAATTGATACGCGTAAAAGACGGCAGTAAATACTTCTATCCCGGCGACTACACAATCACGTA
>DYSA01000374.1 GCA_020726425.1 Fibrobacter succinogenes
CCAACGAAGGCCAGCGAACCGGCCAGTAAAAGCATTTTCAATTTCATTTTGAATCCTTTCTTCATTTTGTCTCCAATATAGCGTCAAACCGTTTCATTTTCTGTAAACTTTGTGCGAAACAAAGAGATTGGCCGATTTTGCAAACCTCAAAGTCGCATAGAGTATATTTATCGCATTAAAATGGTAAACTGTACGGAGCGGAAATGGCCTACATAAAAGAACTCTTTGATGTAAACTTTCTGGAATACGCATCATACGTTATTAAGGATCGCGCGATCCCCTATCTCTCTGACGGGTTGAAACCGGTTCAGCGAAGACTTCTTCACTCGCTATTCGAAATGGACGACGGGAAGTTCAACAAAGTGGCGAACGTGGTTGGTCACTGTATGAAATACCATCCTCACGGTGATGCTTCGATCTATTCAGCTCTCGTGGTTTTGGCGAATAAAGAACTCTTTATCGACAAACAGGGAAATTTCGGGAACATCTACACCGGTGACCCTGCTTCGGCGGCTCGATATATTGAGTGTCGTCTTTTGCCAATGGCGAGAGAGGCGATCTACAATCCAGAACTGACCGAATACGAACCTTCCTACGATGGGCGAAACAAAGAACCGGTCAATTTCCCGGCAAAATTCCCTGTGTCGATTGTTCTCGGTGCCGAAGGTATTGCTGTGGGAATGGCCACGAAAATCATGCCGCACAATCTCATCGAAGTGCTCGAAGCGATGAAGAAATCGCTGAACGGCGAGTCGTACATTCTCTATCCCGATTTTCCTACGGGCGGACTGGCGGATGTGACCGATTACAATGATGGTCAGGGGAAAATTCTCACGCGGGCAAAAGTTGAAATTATCAACGACAGCACGGTGATCATTCGCGAAGTTCCCTACGGATGCACGACGGAATCACTGATCAATTCGATCGACAACGCCACTCGTGCAAATAAGATCATGGTGACGAAAATCAACGATTTCTCCACAGATCAGGTGGAAATCGAACTGAAACTGAAGCGTGGATTCCGCGCTTCTGAAATCATCGATGCTCTTTACGCATTCACGGACTGTGAAATGTCAATCTCCGTGAACCTTCTGTTGATCCACGAAAATCGTCCCTTAGAGATGAAAGTTCACCAAGTGGTTGAACATTCAACACTGCAACTTCAGGACGTTCTTCGCCGTGAACTGCTTCTCGAACAGGGAAAACTGACCGAAAAACTTCACCGGCGAACGCTGGAAATGATTTTCGTCAAAGAAGAGATTTATGAGTTGATCAAAACCCGCAAGACGCTCGACACGGTGAAAAAAGCGGTTCTCGACGGATTTAAACCATTCCTGCAAGAGCTTGTTGGGCCGATTACTGATGACGATATCGAACATCTCTTGAGACTTCAGATTCGCAAAATTTCAGCCTACGATATGAACAAAGCAAAAGGTGAACTGGACGAGATTCGCGGTCGACTGAAAGAGATTCTCGCTCTGTTAAATGACATAATCGGGTACGCTCATTCGTGGTTAGATGGGATGATAGAAAAGTATCGCGACTCTTATCCGCGCAAAACCGAACTGCTTCAGCTTGATCAGAAAAATATCAAGGAAGCGGCGATTCGCGATCTCGATTTCCGCTATAACGGAAACAACGGATACGCGGGATACGATCTGAAAGATGGGCCCAAACGGTTCAAGTGTTCGATCTACGACCGGATACTCTATATCGATCGCAAGGGAACATATCAGGTTATCGACGTGCCGGATAAAAAGTTCATCGGCTATCGCTTGGCGTATATTGGCCAGACTGATACGGCGATTATCGAGAACACCATCTTTACTGCTCTCTATCGAGACAAAGATGGCGTGGTGTTTATCAAACGATTTAAGATCACCAAGTTTATCGCGAACCGCGAATATTCGCTCGTTCCTGAAGGTGGTGAACTGCTGGAACTTACCACGGAAACGGAAGGACGGTTTGTGGTTCGGTTTGTTCCGACGAAAACCATGCGCCGGTTCGAAGTTGACTGTCCTTTGGATGAATATGCGGTGAAAGGCGTTTCGGCTCGAGGAAATAAGGTCACGGATCGCGAATTTAGCGTGATAGAATTTCACAAGGCCGGTGGAGCGGTGGTTGCTTCTGCTGCGGGAGATGAAAACTCGGAAGAGATCGAAGTTCCTGAACTCAACGGCTTGCCTCTGTTTGCCGAACCGAAAGCTCCGATTGCGATCGATGAGGAGTCTGAAGAGTAATCAGGCCATATCAATATAAAAAAATCCCGTTCTGATCTTTTTCAGAGCGGGATTTTTTTTGTAACAACTTTGGTACTTTTTCCAACTCGTTCCAAGGCTCCGGCCTTGGAATGCTTCATGCGAGGCTCTGCCTCGACGGTGAATTAGAGTTTCAGGGTGGCCTCACCGCGAAGATGTTTGGAACGAGTAAAATTAGAACGCGAATCCCATTGAAAACCCGAAATCGATTCCGCCGATAATTTTCGACAGTGTTTCGACTTTATCTTTGTCGCTCTGTGCTATACTCTTTTTTGGATCATCCCAAGAGATGTCGAAAAGTGGGAATATTCCATATCCTCCGCGAAGGTCTATGTTAAAACCGGAGTCAAAGCACCAGCGCCGCCCCGTGGAAACACCTAATCTGAGAGCGGTTAAATCAAACATAACTTTGTCGGTTGATAATGAATACCCATCAGATACTGCAACTTCAGCGGAACCGCCACTTTTTTCAAAGTACAGTGTTGGGCCCCAGTAGGGCGAGCTTATCCCTTTGTGTTTCTCTTTTTCAAATCGGTGGCGTCGATATTGAAGGTTCAATCCAAATCCCTCGGAACCTGAACCGGCAGGATCCCACAAGTACGCAGCGCCTTCCATAAAGAGACCTGACTTTTCAGAAACCATGCGTTCGTAGTTGATCGTTACTCCACTGAACAGTCGCAGTGGTTGGATGTCCAGTGCATTTTTGCAGATCTTGTTTTCTGTTGAATCTGTTGCTTGCGCTGACACGGCGAGAAATAATGCAGTGACAAAAAGAGCAGTCTCTTTCATGTTGGATCCTCGTAAGAGCGGTTATTGGGAATATCATACACGGGATGTTCTG
>DYSA01000375.1 GCA_020726425.1 Fibrobacter succinogenes
CCTGTTACGACTGTTTATGCCAAGTTCATTGATTGTAAAGTACCTGAGTAGTTGCCATTTTCTGTGTATTTTGTGTGGTCTGCGTTTTTATTTTTTTTTGAATTTGTTTTCGCTTCCTGCCTTAACAGGGCAATCGGGTAAAAAATTGCTAAAGTTTTTGCATATCCTGCCGATACTTTTAAAGGGGAAGTTACAGGGAGGTAGATATGGATGTGAACAAGCTTGGCGGATTGGGGATTGCCGCCCCGCAAAGTCGGAACAAAAATGCGATTGACTCTACAAACAAGCGGCTTAACGATGTTCTTGAACAACTCGCTTCGGGGAAGCGAATAAATCGGGCAAGTGATGACGCTGCGGGCCTTTCGCTATCTGAGCAGTTGAACACTCAGATTCGTGGATTCAAAATGGCAGATCGGAATGTTCAGGATGCCATGTCGGCCTTGAACATTTCAGATGGTGTTACTTCGCAAGTTGCCTCGCTCGTACAGCGGCAACGAGAACTGGCTGGGCAGGCGAGAAATGGCACGGTGAACGATGATCAGCGGAAAATTCTCAATCAGGAGTTTCAGCAGATCAACGAAGAGATCGACCGGATTGCAGAAAAGACAGAGTTTAACAAACAAAAATTGGCCAATGGTTCTCAGCTTGGAGGAGGAACGGCAGAGGTTCAAGTTGGTGCAAATTCCGGTGAATCAATGGCGCTTCCGACGGTGGACATGCGCGGAAGCACGCTTGGTATTAGCGGCGCCGATATAAGTTCAGTGGCTGGTGCGGAAGCGGCGATGTCGCTGATGGATGTGGCAATTGACAATATCAATAGCCAGCGAAGTACCATTGGTGCAATGACCAATCGTCTCTCTTCGACAGCGAACACCTTGGCTACTGCTCAAGTGAACACCGAAGCGGCGGACTCGTTGATTCGAGACCAAGACATGGCAATGGGACTTGCAGAACTTGCGAAACAGCAGATTCTCAATCGCACGGGAACTCAGGCGTTTGGGATGTTCAACAAAATCAGCAGTGATCATATTATGGGGCTTCTTCAGTAGAAGTTCTTCTTGTTGAAAAAAAGAGTAGGCTGTTGGAATTACAATTCTCACAGCCTTTTTTACGTGTTGACCCATCGGTCAACGGAAACCCTGTGGCCAACCGGTCGATTCGGGCAGATACAAAACATTCATTCTATATTGATTGAGAAAACGAAACTATCATCAAAGGATTTCTCATGAAACCATTTCTTTTTTTCACTCTCGTATCTGCGTTGTTCGCTATCGATTCAAAAGATATTCCCACTGACCGGCTGGTTGATTGGAAGCCCGCAGAGATTACATTCCCCGATGCAAGTTGGGATACGGTTGATGTTTCCACATTTGGAATCAAACCGGGGAATGCTCTTTCCGATTCGATCTCGGCTAAATTCAGAACCGCACTGACCGCAAAAGGTTCGGCGAAACGGGTGTTTCGATTTCCCGAAGGAACATTCACTTTTGAATCGCCAATTCTTATTGGCCCAACCGGCGACAAGTGGAATGCGGTTGGCGTCGAAGCAAACAATTTCGTGATACTCGGTGCGGGACCGGAAAAAACAAAATTTTTATTCGACTGCAATGTTGATTACTTCAAAGGGCTGATCTGGATCGAACATCCGTCTGGTTATTCCGTGCGGAACAATCCTCGCGAACTGACGGTGACACCGAAAGCTGGCGATGACACGCTGGCGATTCAGTACAACGGGGATATAAAAGCGGGCGACTTTATCGATGTAAAATCAGACAATGACTCTTCGGTTATGTTTCCTTTAGCAGATACCAGTCGAGCGTGGTGGGCAAAGTATAATGCCGGCGGATACGACGTTGAATTTGGCGAATCATTTGGCCAGATTGCTCGTGTGAAAGAGGTTCTATCTGGCAACAAAGTGGTGATTGAACCGAAACTGGCTCTGAACTACAACGCTGCGTTGACACCGCGGGCTTCGGTGTTCATTCCCACAAAAAGCAGTCGAACTATCGGGATCGAGGGGATTTACATCGAACACGTGATCGACAGTTCCGCTTACACTCCCGGTGAAGCGAACGACATTTTCGACATAGTGATCCGTTTCGGAAGTGACATTTATGTGAAAAATGTGGAGTCATACAACACCGCCCGCGGTCATCTGATCGTCGAGTATTCTCACAATGTGTCGATCACCAATTCAAAATTTTCCTACGCGAAAAACTATGGTGTCGGCGGAGCGGGTTACGGAGTCTGTATTCAGAACCGATCTTCGCGAGTTTCCGTTGAAAACAACGAATTCAAACATTTGCGCCATGCGGTAGTTCTCAAGGAAGGGGCAAATCACTGTGTGATCGGCTACAACTGGAGTCACGACTGGGCGATGCTCGATTCTGCGGTCGGTGTTGAAGCGGAAGCGGATCTTTCGGTTCACGGGATGTATTCGCACAGCAATCTTTTCGAAGGAAATCTCTGCCACAATATTTGGTTCGCCGACTACTGGGGACCGACGGGCCCCAAAACCACCGCATTTCGCAACCGAGTCTACGGAACAAATGAAAAAGAGGGAATCGCAGTGGATGACTTTTCGCACCTGTCAAATGTGATCGGGAATAGTATTCCGGGGATCGCCAAGCTCACAACCGATTCCACCTGCGATTCGCTGATGTTCGAAGGCAATGTGATTGGCGGAACGGCTGTTTGGAATAGTCTGACCAGTTCGGCAGTTCTTCCGGCTTCGCTTTATCAAGAATCACAACCTCTCTGGTGGAATAATGCCTGTGCATGGCCGACGTTCGGCCCCGATGTTAGTTCGAGTGAAACGAATCAGATTCCTGTGAGTTACGCCGGTGGTTCAACACCGATTGCTTCAGTCATAAGTGAACCGGCAGTTCAGGTAATTCGATTGATTCAAACAGGGAATGGCGTGGTGATTAGTGGGATTCATGCCGGTGAAACGATTAAACTTTTTTCACTCAACGGCCGCGAAATTTCCCGAATCATTTCCGGAGGATCGGCGGCAAGCCTGACGATCCCATCGGCAGGAGTGTTCGTAGTGACTACGGGGAACTGGTCAGGGAAAATCTCGCTCCAATAACATTT
>DYSA01000027.1 GCA_020726425.1 Fibrobacter succinogenes
AAGAGTTTCAGGGAAAATTCATATTCAATATTAATTCGCGGGGCAAAGATGTCGGTTACTACTCAGGTGTTTGTTACCAATCTTTATAAATTTAGCACTCGTTCCCAACGTCCCGCTGGGAACGCAGACGCGAGGCTCCGCCTCGATTAATTGAGGCAGAGCCTCACGGTCAGCATTCCAAGGCTGGAGCCTTGGAACGAGTTGGATAAATATCATACGGTTACAACATTGCTGCTTTAACAATGGCACCTGAGTAGCTACAGATGTCGCAGATTAAACGATAAATCGACAAAAAGAAAAAACGTAATTCACTTTCGTTTAGTCGTTTAATCACTTTGTCGTTTTAGCAAAAGATGACATATTTGGAGCGCGAAGCAATAGTAAATGAGTCGAGCCTTTAGGCCACAAACTTTCGCGATAAATCACCCCGGCATTTTTTTCCGAATTTCCTCCCAAAAATCATAGAAATCACCTTCTGCAGTAATTGGCACACATCCTGCTTAATCCTCCTATCCAGGGAGGAACGAATGATAACAGAAGTCAATAACAGCATCGCCACCGGTACCGACAGAAAGCAACAGATGGCTGCGGTGGCTCAACAATATGAACAGATCTTCGCCGACATGATGATGAAATCAATGCGCGGAACCGTCCCTGAAAATGAACTCATGCCTATGAGCACCGGCGAAAAAATCTACACTGACATGCTCGATTCCGAATATTCAAATTTGCTCGTCAAAAACAATTCTCTTGGAATAGCCGACATAATAGTCCGCCAGATGATGGAAAAAGAAGGCAAAGGTGACTTTACTTCAGCCTCACTCGATGCATTAAAAGCAGAGCAAAGCTACAACAACATGAAAATGATGCATCTACAATCATCCATTAAAAGTGATTTCGGAGGAATGCCCAATGTTTCCGGTGACCTTTCAGGATCATTTAGTCCCAAAATTAAACGGTGGGATGAAATTATCAATAAAGCTTCAGAAAAGTACAACGTCCCTAAAAATCTAATTGCAGCGGTAATTACCGTCGAATCTGCCGGCAATCCTGCAGCCCAATCACCGGTCGGAGCGGCAGGACTCATGCAACTAATGCCGGGAACAGCAAAAGATCTCGGTGTGCGAAATCGACTCAATCCCGAAGAAAACATTCTTGGGGGAACCAAATATCTTCGTCAACTTTTGGATCAGTTCGATGGCGACACAAAACTCGCTGTTGCCGCTTACAATGCAGGTCCAGGGAATGTCCAGAAATACAATGGAGTGCCGCCGTTCAAAGAAACGCAGAACTACGTCAATCGCATTTCTACTATACTGAATAGAAAGGAGTAAGCTATGAAAAACACAATTGTTGAGACAATTATTTCAAACTTAAAACAACAGCTGGAACTTCAGCTGCTTCTTCAATCAGAAACAGCCCGTTTGCGAGGATGTATTCTCAAACGGCTGATGGAAGATATCAGTGGTGTTACCCACCGGATTGATGAGATCACCGGTACAATGGAACTTCTTGAAATCGACCGTCGAAGACTCATTTCTGAATCAGAATATGGTGAAGAAGCAGCCCACAGTTTTGATCTTTTTTTGCGGAATCTACCTGAAACAAGCAGAGAAAGTATTTCAATTGTCCGGATGCAATTGCGTGAAATAGCTAAAGAAACATATCGATTGAACGCAGGAAACCGAATTCTACTCGAAGAAGCACTCTCGTCGGTTAAAACCACTGTCACCATTTTAACCACATCCGGACGGACTTCGACAGGATATGATTACAATGGAAAAACAAGCACGGTTAATCGCAAAAAAATACTCAACCGAGTTGGCTAAGGCAGGACACAATGAGTTTATTATCAGTACTTAATATTGCGAATCGCGGGCTCACAGCTTCACAGCTGGGACTTGATGTTACATCGCAAAACATTGCCAATGCCGACACCGAAGGGTATTCACGTAAACGAATCACCGTAACCGCTGATTATCGATACGAAAGCGCGTTCGGACAAATTGGAAATGGCGTCGAAGTCGTCAACATTGCTCGTATGCGAAATACCAGTATTGACACACAAATTCAGCGTCAAAATCACCAATTGGGCTATTTCGAAGAACTCGACAATTCGATGGAATCAATTGAAAATATTTTCAATGAACCAAGCGACACCGGGATTGCAAGCCATCTCGATAAATTTTTCGACAGCTGGAACAACCTCGCCAGCAATCCAAAAGATTTAGCAGCCCGCTCAAGCGTAAAAACAGCCGCTGAAACACTTACCGGTGTTTTCAAAAATGCGTCACTTCAGCTCGATAAGCTTCAGGAAAGTCGTAATTCGAACGTCGCTGCAATGGTTGACAAAATCAACAAGCTCGGCAAAGAAATTTACAGTCTAAACAATGAAATTTCCGGTGTCGAGCTGGGCGGACAAAATGCTAACGACAGTCGTGACCGCCGCGATATACTCATGAGAGATCTCTCCAAAATGGTTGACTATGATGTCGTCGAAGGAGATCGCGGCCAGATTATGATCTCCATAGGCGGGAATATTTTCGTTTCTGGAGTTTCATTCAACGAAGTTGCAACCTATAGTGGCGGAGAAGTTCAAAACAGCACAACATTCCTTCAGTACGGAATAAAAATGAAAGGGGTCAATCACCCACTTCAAATCAATGGTGGAGAACTTAAAGCGCTCATGGATGTTCGCGATACTCAGATTCCCCAAGTTCGTTCAAATTTAGACCAGCTCGCGGTAACAATAACGGAATCAATAAATGAACAACATCGTCAAGGGTTCAATCTGAACGGTTTTTTCGGCTTTGATTTCTTTGATCCCACTGCAACCGGTGCAAGTTCTATGAGCATTTCTGCAAGTGTTGCTGCGAATGTGGCAAATATTGCCGCTGCACGAGGTGGTTCTCAGACAACTGCTCCTACAAATGCAATCCCTGCCGGTGATCTGAATTTCGGAAATTCTCCGGTTCAACTTTCAAAGCTTCTTCGAACCCAACCAATTGACCCGGCAAAAAATATTGCTGCAGGATCATTTTCCTTAAAGCTAGCGACTACAGGTGGAGCACTTCAAGAAGGCACTGATTACAGTGTCAATTACATTGATGGTACAGTTCAAATGCTTCACCCTGGATACAACGGAATAGCACTCAATGCCGATTTCAGTTACACAAACGGAAGTTTCCCAGGACCGGGTAATAATGAAAATGCAATAAAAATGGCCGCACTTCGCGATACCCTAACCCTCTCTCCAGACCGTCTTGGAAATCTAACTTCAAGTTTTAGCGATTATTACAGTGGGATGATCGGAAGCATTGGTCTCGAACGAACCGAAGCAATTTCAAATCGCGAAACTCGTGAATACATTATTCTTCAGTATGACGCTTCTCAGGAGTCCGTAGCAGGTGTATCTCTCGATGAAGAGATGGCTAACCTAATTAAATATCAACACACCTATCAAGCTGCGGCAAAAATTGTCACAACGGCACAACAAATGCTTGATATTCTAATGAATCTCTAGCGGGGAGCAAAAAATGAGAACTACATTTAATTCTGTCAATCGAAATACCCAAGCAGTAATTGGAACAAAGTATGCTGATTTAGCATCACTCCAAAAACAGATTGCCACCGGAAAAGCTCTCAATCGCCCTTCAGATGACCCGATCAAGGTGTCAAATGTACTTAGCTTGAGAAGTAGCAATGAAGGCCTCAAGCAATACGAACAAAATATGAATGATGGCTTAAGCTGGATGGAACTGACTGACACTACCATGATGAGCATGAATCAGGTGCTTCAGCGGGGACGAGAACTTGCAATCAAAGGAGATTCTGATACTCTTTCAAAAACAGAAAGGGTCTATCTTGCCGAAGAAGTAGAACAACTCACCCGTCAGCTCATGTCATTAGCGAATAGTCAATACAAAGGTGATTACATGTTCTCCGGCTCCGAAACCAGCCAGCCTCCAATCCCTTACGGAAGATCTGAAGCCACTTCCGCCACTGCCTACTCCGGTTTTGAAATGTCCTATTTCGATGGAACAAGCGCGCCCGTGGGAACACCAATTCAGATTACTACCGCTCGTGGAAGTAGCGTTCTTACTGACGATGAAAATGTAACGCTCATACTTCCGGGAACTTTTAAAATCAAGAATAACACTTCTGGGGTGCAATTCGCAGAAGGTACTGACTATAAAGTTGATTACACCAATGGAATGCTGACCATTCTGCCTGGACCAAACAGTGCGTTGCTGGCACAAGACTTCCGTCCCGGTGCAGGATATACCAATTTATCCATGGAATTCGATTATGCCACAAAAAGTCGCGATATTTACGATAAACCAATCAGCACAAATTCAGGTATTTATAGAGAAATTGAAGCAGGTGTGAGTGTTAAAATCAACACGAGCTTTGACAGCTTCACTGTGAACAACAGTACAAATATGATAACGAGTATGATTCAATTGGGACAGTCGTTGATACAAGGTGACCAAACTGGAATTCGCAACTCCATGGATTCCATAGACATGTCATTCAACAAAATCCTGAGTGCTCAAAGTGAAAATGGAGCAAAGATCAATTCAGTGCGATCAACAGTCGATCGAAACGATAGTCAGCAAGTTGAAACCACTCGAATTCAAGCCCTTCTTGAGGATGCTGATTTTGCAGAAACCGTTTCAAAGTATACCATTGCACAAACAGTATTTAATGCAGCTCTTCAGTCGACGGCGAAAATCATGCAGTCGTCGCTGGCAAACTATATCTAATATCACTATTGGACTGGGCAGATTTTACCTGCTCGGTCTTTTTTTCCATCCAAACACACCAACTCCTACGTACCAACCACAAATAAATCTCCACACCACATTTCATATCAGTGAACTACACAAACAAAGAAATCAATGGCACATCTATCGCTATCTATTCATCAACAGAAATTAAACTGCACGGAAGCAGACTTAATGGGAGGACACCATGCCAAGAATTAACCACAACATCCAATCGATGATCACAGCCAGTTCACTGAGAAAAACAGAACGTTCTCTTTCAAGCACGCTAGAAAAACTTTCAACGGGACTTCAAATTAACCGTGCCTCTGATGATGCGGCTGGACTCTCGGTATCAGAACAACTTCGATCGCAGATTAATGGATTGAATATGGGGAATCGCAATATTTCTGATGGTGTATCATTGATGAATATCGCAGAAGGCGCGCTTACCGAAGTAGAGTCAATGATTCAGCGAATGCGTGAGCTTGCAATTCAAGCATCAAGTGATACATTGCGCGATACCGAGCGATCCTATATTGAACTCGAATCACGCCAACTTACCGAAGAAATTGATCGAATCACTAATTCCACCCAATACAACCGAATGCCCCTTCTTAACGGATCTTCGCCGTGGGGTCCCGGCACAGGAGGAGTTATTCACGCTGGTCCCAACGGTGATGTAAATGCCGATATTCTCGTTGTAACTATTGATCCAATGAACTCAACAGCACTCAATCTTGGATCGACAACATTTTCGATGTCTTCAGGCAGTAGTGCTCAAGCAGCAATTACAACTCTTAATGATGCACTAACGAGCGTTAATTCACTTCGAGCAAAACTCGGGGCAGTTACCAATAGACTCAATCACGCGTTGACCAATCAAGAAAATGTATCAGTCAATGTTACTTCTGCAGAATCACTGATTCGAGACACCGATTTTGCGGCCGAATCGGCAAGTTTCACCAAATTCCAAATTCTCCAACAATCTGCCACATCGATGCTTTCACAGGCTAATTCGATGCCAAATAATGTACTGTCACTTCTTCAGGGATAAAGTAAACCGAGCCATTGAATAGAGTACTCAGAAAGGTTCTCCTTGCATGAGTACTCTGCAGAGTACATATTTATAATTCAATATGAGGCACCATGTGTGTCCTACCCTTTCTACAAAGGTGAACAGGTGAAAGCGAATTTTGATAATCTGGTTTACTCCCAAGATGATGTAATCCACTTTGATGATGGCATTCCGGGTTTTGAAAAAAACCGAGATTTTGTCATTGTAAAAGATGAAAACTATGCACCATTTGAATGGCTTGTCTGCGTCGATGGTACTCGTTTGCGTTTTGCAATGCTCAACCCAATGATTGTTGATCCCGAATACAATCCATGCATTACAAAATCTCAAATTGAAGGATTAGGGCTTGAAACACCCGAAGACATTTTAATGTACTGCTTTGTAACGATTGCACCAAACCCTTCTGATTCTACGATTAATTTCATGGGACCTGTGATCATCAATACAACCATGAAAAAAGGGCGTCAGCTCATTCTTGAAAACAGTGCTTACGGCACGAAAGAACCTATTTTACGGAACGGATGATACATGCTGATTTTAACTAGAAAAGAAGGCGAATCAATCCGCATCGGTGATAATATCACGATTAAAATAGTCGCCATGGATAACAAACACGTAAAAATCGGGATCGAAGCTCCCCGAAATGTATCGGTGAATCGCGAAGAAATTTACCAAAAGATTCAGAATGAAAACCTTGCTGCGTCAGCAGTTAACGAAACAGAATCGATGCAAAATATCGCTGATCTTCTAAAAGGTGGATCAACGGAAGGTGGAAAAAATCCTTTTGCATCCCTTTTCTCAAAAAAGGATAAGTAAATAAAATGAGGGGTAAGTTTTCACTTACTCTTCTTTTTTGTAGCTCATTTCAAGATGTTTTTCTTGTAAAAGTATAATAATTATGCATAAAAGTTTTTTTGTTCGTATTATTCATACAGATTATTAGTTCCCAAAATAACCAAATGCTATGAATGAAGGAGATCTCCATGCGCTTGACAAAAACGATGTTTGTTTTGCTCGCCATTTTTACCGCTTATTCTTTCGGTCAAAAGAACTTCTATGTTCTTCCTACAAGTGAAAATATTGCGATATATGCTAATGATGTTCGCCAAATGAATGAAAAAGCTCTCGAAAGTGTTGGCAAGACAGACAAACTCAAAGTTATCGAAACATCGGGTAAAAACTACAAAGTTCAGAGCCCAAGTGGCAAAACGGGATGGGTAGAGAAACGTCTTGTTTCAAAAACAGATGCAAAAGTAGAAACATTCGAAGGAGTTGAAGTTACAGGATATCTCGATAACCCAACACCATTAGTAATTACTGACATGGATCAGGGGTACTCTGCTCCGATTGATATCAACAGATCATTTAAAGATGCATTAAAAAACAATGCTGATAAAGAGATGATTACTCGCACTCGTTAAGTTTGAATTATTAGTTCTTTGAAAAAGGGTTGTTACATACAACCCCTGTCTGCAGAAAATGGGGTACTAAATGAAACCGACAACAATTGCAATCCTCACATTTTTCGCAGCATCATTCGTATTCGGAGGCAACAATGATAAATATGTTGTTGCCAATGGAAGCTATCTTGCTTTGTACAAAAACAAAGATAGAGACCCAAATGAACCAGCAAAACTGAGAGTTCCGAAAACAGAACTTCTCAAAGTAGTGACAACTCGGGGGAGTCATATACTGGTTCAAACAAGTAAAGGAGAAAAAGGTTGGGCGGAGAAATGGCTTGTAACACCATTTAAAACCTCCACCGAACTTTTTTCAAACCAGAAACTTTCAAAAGTTCAAACAAGTTCGCCAATAGTTTGCATTACTACTGAATCGGTAAATACAAACAAGAATGGTGTAATTGAAGCATCATTAAAAGGAGAACCCAAAGACACCTTGAAAAAATAAACTTTTTTCATTATTTATCAAAAGCCCCTCTAATCGAGGGGCTTTTTTTATTTTCAGCACAACAAAGGATTCTAAATGAATATATTAATGGCACCTCTTCGAGGTGTAACAACTTCGACTTATAGAAAAGTATACAAATCAATCTTTTCAGGAATTGATTCGGCAATGGCTCCGTTTATCCCCACGGGCCCGGAAACAAAAGTAACCAATCGATTGGTGAAAGACGTACTTCCGGAAAACAACATCGATTCCTACCCAATAATTCCTCAAATCATTGGAAATCGCCCCGAAGAACTTCCCGCATTTCTCAATAAGCTAATTGAATTAGGTCTTCCAGAAGTAAACTGGAACCTTGGTTGTCCCGCTCCCATGGTAGCAAAAAAAAAGCGAGGTTCTGGTGCAATTCAACATCCGGAACTGATTGAATCATACGTCAAGGTACTCGATGAACATCCGGGCATCAACTATTCAATCAAAATTCGGGCGGGATTTTCTGATCCGTCAGAGTTGTATACTCTTCTGCCTATCTTTGAAAAACACAACTGTTCACGTCTGATTCTTCACCCAAGAACGGGTCAACAAGCGTATCGCGGGCGAGCGGATGTAGATGTTTTTGCGGAAGTTTCTCAACGAACTACACTCCCACTTGTCTATAATGGCGACATTTTTTCAATGAAGCTCTACAGCGAAATAGTTCCTCCGATTCAGGAGAAAATTTCGGGAATAATGCTTGGTCGCGGGATTCTGATCAATCCCTTTTTACCGGAATTAATCCAGGGAAAAGAGCTCTCATCAAATCCGAATGAACGGATTTATGAACTAATGAAACAACTGTTTGCCGCCTATTCTGCAGAGCTATTTGGTGAAAATCCGGTGCTCGGTAGAATGAAAGAGTTATGGAGTTATCTCTATTATTCATACCCAGAAGGACAGCAAAATATCAAAAAAATATTGAAATGTACTTCGTTTACCTCGTACCTACGTGAAGAAGAAAAA
This sequence comes from Fibrobacter succinogenes, assembly GCA_020726425.1. GTDB lineage: Bacteria > Fibrobacterota > Chitinivibrionia > Chitinivibrionales > Chitinivibrionaceae > JAIFMU01. The sequence continues at coordinate 8,749 of DYSA01000027.1, forward strand.
TTATTTGAAACTCCTTTTGTTCCACCTGTGGAATATCCTGATCTGGAATTTTAAGAAGAACAAACCCCTTTCGTATTGTTCTTTCCTTCACATATATTAACTGTGAAAATTCGTGTAACTTTTTTTGGAGGTTTGAATGCCGTATATTGAAGAAATTCATGCAAGAGAAATCCTTGACTCACGTGGTTTCCCTACTCTCGAAGTTGATGTAACTCTTGAGTCTGGTATCATGGGTCGTGCAGCGGTTCCATCCGGTGCATCTACTGGTGAAAACGAAGCACTTGAGCTTCGCGATGGCGACAAAAAACGCTACCTTGGAAAAGGTACCCTTAAAGCTGTTGAAAATGTAAACGGCGTGATCGCTCCTGAACTGATCGGTATGAACGTACTCGACCAGGCAGGTATCGACAAAAAAATGATCGAACTTGATGGTACTTCAACCAAGAAAAAACTTGGTGCAAACGCGATTCTCGGTGTATCTCTCGCTGCTGCTAAAGCTGCTGCAGAGTACCTCGAAATCCCACTTTACCGTTATATCGGTGGTGTGAACGCGGTTACTCTTCCAGTTCCAATGATGAACATCATCAATGGTGGTTCACACTCTGATGCTCCTATCGCTTTCCAGGAATTCATGATTCGCCCAATCGGTGCAAAATCATTCCGCGAAGGTCTTCGTATGGGATCTGAAGTGTTCCACTCACTTAAAAAAGTATTCCACGACCGTGGACTTTCAACAGCTGTTGGTGACGAAGGTGGTTTTGCTCCTGTTCTCGAAGGTACTGAAGATGCACTTAACAGCATCATCAAAGCTATCGAACTTGCAGGATACCGTGCAAGCAAAGAAGGAAAAGACGGAGATATCTCTATCGCTCTTGACTGTGCTGCTTCTGAATTCTATGTAGATGGCAAATACAACTACGCAAAATTTGAAGGCAAAGATGGCAAAATCCTTACTTCCGCTGAACAGGTTGAATTCCTTGCTGACCTTGCGGCGCGTTTCCCAATCGATTCTATCGAAGATGGTATGCACGAAGGTGACTGGGATGGTTGGAAACTTCTTACTGACAAACTCGGTGACAGCATCCAGCTTGTTGGAGATGACCTTTTCGTAACTAACGTTGAATATCTTTCAAAAGGTATCAAACTTGGTTGTGCAAACTCTATCCTGATCAAAGTAAACCAGATCGGTACTCTTACAGAAACTCTTGACGCGATTGAAATGGCTCACCGCGCTGGATATACCTCTGTAACTTCACACCGTTCAGGTGAAACTGAAGATGCGACTATCGCGGATATCGCAGTTGCAACGAACTCAGGTCAGATCAAAACTGGTTCATTGAGCCGTTCAGACCGTATGGCAAAATACAACCAGCTTCTTCGTATCGAAGAAGAGCTTGGTGATCTTGCAAAATATGGTTACAAGAAAAACTAATTTTAGTTTTTCTTGATCCTTTGAGGACTGTCCAATCGGGCAGTCCTTTTTTTTTATTTTCTCCTCTCCCAAAAAGATCCAACTAATGGTAATCTATAGATTGCTCAAGTATTTATCGCATAGTACCGATACTTGTACAAGAGCAATTAGAGGGAGAAACTATGTTTTTATCATTTGAATCATTAGAATCGTTACCAGTAATAAAAAAACTTCCATTTTCGGGTATCGAAAAACGGATACTCGGTTTTGTAATACTTTTTTCTTCAAGCATTGTTCTCTTCACAGCAATAACTCTTCTCTTGATTAATATCAAAAGCCCTAATGCCCATGAAAAAAAAACAGATACGAAATTACCAACTTCTGTAACGACCAATGAAGAACAACCCTCCAAAGAGTATGATCCACTTGAGCAAGAAGCAATATTAATCACAGCTGAAGCATTTCTAAAGAAGGGAAATATTGAAAAAGCAGGAGAATATCTCGAGAAATTGAGTCACATCAATGATCAATCAGCAAAGCAACGACGCATTACCGCTGAACTGCTCATTCATCAAGGAAAACTATCGAATGCTCAGGCATATCTTATGGAACTTCGCAACGAAGAGCCCAATAATGCCACCACAGCAAAACTTTACGTTAAAACGATTGCTCCCCAAACACTTATTTCAACACCACTTGAAACAATTGTTAAAGGATTCTCAAAAAATCCAGATGTTCTCCTCGCTGTGGCACAAACGGTAATAAAAACAGCCCCCAACGAAGCAATTACATTTCTCACTGAAGCTCTTACAGCGTCACCAAGCCACGACAAATCATTATTTGAGCTTGGGTCGCTCTACCTTTTCAATGACAACGTTAAAGATATCCCCAAGGCCATCCCACTACTTTCTAAGGCGGTTATGATAGCTCCGGACTCTGCAAAGTACTCTTCCGCTCTCGGGCTCGCCGAATTCCAAATGTGGGAGAACTCCTTTCCTCAAGAAAAAAAGTTATTTAATGATTGTGAAATTCACCTTAAAAAAGCAGTTACCCTTGAACCAAATAGTTCAAACAATCTTTATAATCTTGCAGAACTCTATAGTTATGAGGACAGTTTTTCATTACAATCTGAAGATTTATTCCTAAAAGCGATTAAGATATCGCCTACGTTTTGGAATGCATCGTTTAAATTAGGTTTGCTATACTTAAAAAAAAGAAAATACGAGGGTGCAATTAATCAATTTAACAACGCACTTGCACTTTCAAAAGACAATATTCGCATTCTCCACCAACTCGCCGTCGCCTACGAAAAAACCGGAAACACAGTAAAATCACAACAGATTTACAAGCAAATAGTTACAATTAACCCAAAAGATAACATTGCCCTTTACAAATTACAGATAATCAAATAATTTTGAAGTAAATTGTTGACGTAGTGATTTTACCATGTAATAATGTAAAACAAGTGTATGACTTGACTTATCTGTTTTCGGGGAGGAAACAAATGGCGAACGTAACAAAAAAAGAACTGGTAGAGCGTGTTTCACAGAGAACCGGCCTCAACCAACTGGACACAAAACTGGTAGTAGAAACGTTTCTTGACGCTGTAGGCAAAGCCCTTCAGAGTGGTAGAAATATTGAAATCAGAGGTTTTGGTCGTTTTAAAGTAAAACAACAAAAGGCTCATACTGCGAGAAATCCTCGTACGAATGAATCTGTAAAAGTTGACGAACGCTTTAAACCGATTTTCGAAGCTTCGAACAAACTTCGTGACCGTGTTAGCGAAACAATCATGAAAGACCGGTAAAAACAACCGGCTCTTTACGATCCCGTCCTTTCCATCAATTATTTTACCACTCGATTGGTATAACTTAATTGTTGGAGAGGACTTTTTTTATGTCAGCCCTTAAAAAGTATCTTGAAAAAACTTCGCATTCTGAAATTAACGCAGGAATGGTAGCCTACGTTGCAAATCTTGAAAAAACAGCTGAAGTAGCACCTAATGTTGCAGCTTCTATCGTAAAAGAACTTGAGGATCAGCGGTCTAAACTGAAACTCATTGCTTCTGAGAACTACTGTTCTCTTTCAACCCAGCTTACAATGGGAAATCTCCTTACAGACAAATATGCAGAAGGTTCACCCTACTCCCGTTTTTACGAAGGGTGTGATAATATTGATGAAATCGAAGCTTTCGCAGCAAAACAAGCATGTGAAATTTTCGGTTCTGAACATGCATATGTTCAACCTCACTCTGGGGCAGATGCAAACATGGTTGCATTCTGGGGAATTCTTCAGGCAAAAATCGCAGTCCCTTCACTCGAAGAAATGGGCGTAAAAAATCCGGCGGCACTTTCGCACGAAGACTGGGAAACGATTCGCCAGAAACTTGGCAATCAGCGCCTCATGGGACTGGATCTTGCTGCGGGCGGTCATTTAACTCATGGATATCGTTTTAACGTGTCTGGGCGTATGTTTGATTCTTACAACTATGGTGTATCCGAAAAAGATTTCCTCATTGACTACGATGCAATCGAAAAACAAGCAATGGAAGTCAAACCACTGATCCTTCTTGCGGGTTACTCTGCATACCCTCGCAAAATAAACTTCAAACGATTCCGCGAGATCGCAGACAAAGTTGGCGCTGTTCTTATGGTCGATATGGCTCACTTTGCTGGTCTTGTGGCTGGTAAAGTGTTCACCGGTGATTTCAATCCGGTCGCACATGCTCAAGTGATCACTACTACTACCCACAAAACCCTTCGCGGACCTCGTGGTGGTATGGTGCTTTCAAATGATGGATTCGGCGAGCACATGGATAAAGGTTGCCCCCTCGTTCTTGGTGGACCGCTTTCTCACGTTATGGCAGCAAAAGGGATCGCGTTTACAGAAGCACTTAAACCTGAATTCCAAGTGTATGCACAAAATATTGTTAAAAACTCATCAGCTTTTGCAGAAGAGTGTCAAAAACTGGGCATGACAATCGTAAGTGGTGGAACTGAAAACCACCTTTTCCTTATCGATGCCGTGAGCTCTTTTGGATTGACCGGACGTCAAGCTGCTCAAGCACTTGCGGAGTGTGGTATCACTCTCAATAAAAACGGTATTCCATTTGACAAAGAGAGTCCAATGGTAACTTCTGGGCTTCGCATCGGTACCGCGGCGATTACAACTCTCGGAATGGGCATTTCTGAAATGAAAGAGATTGCTGCAATTATTTCAACAGTCCTAAAAGGTACCAAAGCAGGAATTGTCGATAAAGGTGCTAATGCAGGAAAACCAAGTAAAGTTACGATTGTTTTGGATGATGCGATACAATCTAATGCTCAGAAAATGGTTAAGGAACTACTTGCGAAATTCCTTCTCTATCCTGAACTTGATCTTGCATTCCTGAAAGAACAGTTCTGCTAATATCTAAGAACTGGATATACTAAAAAAGCCCGAAATACTATTTCGGGCTTTTTTTATTGGAGATACTCAAGAATTACAGCCTGAAGGCCTTCTGCAGTTGTTGGTTTAAACATCACATCATTCATCCCTGAAGCAATACATTTATTTCTATCTGCATTTGCAGTAACACCGATAATCGGTAAATATTCGCACTGCTCACGGATTAACATGCTCGCTTCATATCCATCCATTACGGGCATTTGAATATCCATTAATACGATATCAAAAGGAAACTTCACTACTTGAGAAACTGCTTCTTCTCCATTTTCCACAGATGTTACGTGATACCCATTTTTTTCAAGTTGATGTTTAATCACGGTGCGATTAACGACATTGTCATCAGCGACAAGAACACGCACATCAGCTCGTTTTACACCAAGTTCCACCGGTATTACAAGGGGAAGCCGCAATACAAAGCGAGTTCCCTTTCCTTTTTCGCTAAAAAGATCTAATGTCCCGTTCATAGATTTTGTCAAAGCATCAACAATCGCTAAACCTAATCCAATCCCTTCATACCGCTGGGTAAAGGCAATCTCCTCACCTCGTGTAAAGGCTTGAAATATCTGTTCTTGAAGTGCATTGTCAATACCACAACCAGTATCAGCGATCGTAACACACAATAATGAATTATTATATTCAGCTTTCACTGAAACACCGCCAACTGTCGTGAATTTTATTGCATTTCGTATCAAGTTATTCAGAATGACTGCTATTCGAGTAGAATCACCAACTAATAATTTTGGAAGATTTCGATTATAATAAAAAGGAATTAACGAGATACTCTTAATTTTAGCATCATCACCACAATAACCGATAAGTGTCTGCAACAACTCTTCCGGTGAAAACGAGTGAGATTTCAAAATTAATTTTCCCAGTTGCAACTCCTGATAATCTATTAGATTCTGAACAATCAACTCAAATCGATGAAAAGAGGATGCTAAATATAGTGCCGTTGGCTTCATCGAATCGGGAATATTGCACTCCGCTTCATGCACGAATGAGTCGATAATTCCGACCATTCCATTAAGAGGAGTCCGAAATTCATGAGAAATTGCAGAGATAAATAGCTCTTTTGCTGTTGATTCCGTCACTAATCTCGTATGAGCTGTTAGCAATGATTGGTTTGTATAAACGAGTTCCGACTTGTACATGAGAAGATCGTGGTAAAGAGTGTTTTGTCGAATATATAGAGCAAAAACGATTGCACAAATAAGTATAAAATATGAGTAGGGCGTCATCCAAAAGAATGGTTCTTTCATTGTAAGAACAAAGAACAAATCCGTCATAACACCTAGGTAGAAAAGAAGATATCCGAGAGTAATAATTTTCACAGAAAAGTATTTTTTGCGTATTGTAGAGAAGATCAACATAGGTACATTTAGTGTGAGAATAGGGAGTATAAAAATGAGCGAACTGATCCCAAAAATGGTGTTGATAGCCGCTTTTGATTGAGCAAGAATTAATAAAAGCAAGAACGGTAAACCAGCCAATGCAGTGCCCACTTTCCATGGTTTCCCCGTCAGTAACAATGTAAATGAGCTACAAAACTGGAACAAAAAGTATGAAGCGAGTACATACCCAAACCTTGATATTTTAAACCAAACCAAATCATCACTTAAAGGATTATTGAAAATAAAAGGAGTATAACCAAGAAAAATTGCAAAAGCAAGAATTGCAAAGCTCAGTACATCGTGTTCCTTAAATCCGGTAGAAGCGGCATGACCTAAAAAGATAATACATGAAAAAAGTGCCATTATTGCTATTGCTTGGACGAGTTGATGATTAAGTAAAGATTGGAGAAAAACCCTTTTTTCAACATTTTTTCGATTTTCAACGAAAAATGTGGGAAGTGCTATCGATTGGCCATCAGAAAAGAAATAAATATTAAGATGGTTAATCCCTTTGTGATAGTTATACAGTGGTACTGAAACTGCTGAAAAGTTGGCCATACAGGTACTCTGTTCAAGGTATCCCCAATGATAGATCTCTTCACCGTTAAGTACAATAACACAAGGAAAAGGCATTGGCGGTATAAATAGTGAGGGAATATGTTTCTCATTCCATTGGGGTAGGGTAATTTCTCCCGTCAATAAATAAATGCCAGATCTGGGAAAAGATGGTACTTCGCCGCAAGTATACCTTTTCATGGGAGAGAATTTTTGAGCAGGAAAACCGGTTGGTTCACTAGATATTTTTACATTTCCAATGGATATTGGATTTGCACTACACAACACAAA
>DYSA01000376.1 GCA_020726425.1 Fibrobacter succinogenes
CCTGTTACGACTGTTTATGCCAAGTTCATTGATTGTAAAGTACCTGAGTAGTTGCACCATCATTATTTGGCGAGGGGCTTAATATATCAATGTTACCTGACCCTTTTGAATACTTATATATGTTGGTAGCCAAGCTTGTTTAAAAGGCGGGACATGTAATTGTTCCGCCTTTATAATAACCGATTGCAACTATTTTTTAGATCTTCTCTACCAGAATATTTTCTGCTTCTTTCCGGCGAAGTGACAGTCGGTAACTTCGCACTTGAACTTCAATAGGGTCGTCAAGGGGAGCAGCTTTCACCACTTTGATCTCTTGTCCCATGGTCAGACCCATTTCCATGTAGCGTCGTTTTGCCACACCGGTTCCGATAATCTTGCGAATGATCGCCGTGTCTCCAGGATTGCACCCATTGAGATCCATGAGAAGTGGCATTTCCGCCGTGCCACCACTGCCAAATCTCTCCATTTTTTCGGTTATTTTTTCGTGAAGGGTGTGAAGCAGTGCTTCGTCTTCTCTAATAACATCGAGAAGTGCACGAGTTTTTCGATACACTGATTGTTTCATGCCGTGTTCCATTTTGCACGCACACTCTTCAGCTTCGGCAGGATCGATCTGGAACAGATCGACAAAGAGATTTGTCAGAAGATTGTGGCGATTGCGCACTGCCGATGCAGATTCGTATCCTTCGGCGGTGAGAGTGATTACCGAATAGGGAGAGTAGTTGACTAATCCTTTATCAGAAAGTGCACGAAGTGCAATGGTCACAGAGGAGCGTTTGACATTTAGCATATCGGCAATATCTTTTACTCGAGCAACAGTGTGTTTATCCTGAAGAGTCAGTATGGATTCGAGATAATCTTCCAGTGAAGATGATAGATCTTGTTTATCCATGGATGTATCCTTTCAATTATGATAATTTTGAAAATATATCTTTGAAAGAGTTTTATCTACTTAGCATTTGATCTCTATCGGCACACGCATGAAGTTTTCATAAAGTAAGCCCGCAACAAATGATCGCCAATCGTTATTTTTCAGAGGTTAAAACTGAACAAGAGGATCAAATCATGAATGTAACTGCTCTCGCTATCGTTCCGCCGTCAACTGCTGCTGATTCTCCTAAGGTAACACCGGAACTTTTGGCAAGTTGTTTGGCAAAATACTCACGTTCTAATCAGGGGATTGGTCAGATTCTCGATGGAATCGACTGGAGTGATTCTGATGCAGCCGTTGATCGCATCTTCAAGTTCATCGATTACGGTCACGCATCGATTGGCGGACTCACCGGAGGAATCGCAATCGCTGTCGATGACTGTTCTATGTTCCTCGCGTATAAAATTTTCGAAATTGCTCAACTGGTGGATGGACAAGAGTCTTCGACTCGCTATATCACCATGGCTCCAGAATCTCTGTCTACTGCCGAAGAACTCGGTATTCCCGAATCGCTTCGTGACGAGTGGCAATCTGTTATGAATGAATCTTTCACCATCTACCAACGCTTGTATGAAGAGTTGGACAAGAAGGCTCAGGATAATCCCGATGAACTGCGGATTCCTTCGAATCTTCCTGAAAAAGTTCAAGCTCGGATGCGGAAAAACTACGCCCTTGACCGAGCCCGCTATTTTATTCCCTTTGCCACCAAGACTTCGGCGGCTTACGTCATGAGTGCTCGCGTGTGGGCTCAGACTCTTAAAGAGTTGGACGCACTTCCGTTGGCGGAAGCAAAGACTGCGGCTACAAAGATTCGCGAAGAGTTGGCGAAATTCGCGCCGCGTTTGATCCGTCACAGTCACACCGATGAAGCGACCACGGCTCAAGCGGCACATCTCATGTACGCTTCCGCGAGAATGATCAAAGAGTGTGGGGTGCCGACAACGCATCTTCCCGATGAAGTTGACCTGGTAATTGACTCTTCATTCCCCATCTATCTCGATACTCAAATGAGAATAGAACAGAACTTTGCTGGGAAGAAAAATCGCTACAGTATTACCGGTTCCGACATTCGCCGAACGTTTGCTCGCTTTAGCTGGAACAACATTGCTCTTGCTGAACTGCGCGATCTGAACCGTCATCGCAGTGGAACGCGATTCACACCTCTCGCACCGGTGGGATTCTATCTTCCCGAAGAGATTCGCGATCAGGACTACGGCAATTTCTTTGAACGGTACGCTTCACTAACCGCAAAGTTAGCGGATCATGGACTTCACTACTACGGATACCTTCTCGGTACCGAAGTGGCATTCGAGCACTCAACTCATTTGGATAAACTAATCTATGAGATTGAACTTCGCACGGGATTGGGTGCTCACTATCGCTATGCAGAACATCTCAATGCCGTGGCAGACGAACTGCTTCGTCAGCGGCCCGAGCTGGAACCGTATGTGGAGATCGGAACCGCAGAACCAGAGTAATATCACAATTTGTTTTTGACATCTATATGTGGAATTACCATGATCAGTGCTGTTGTAATGCTTAATGTCGAACCGGGTAGAGTAAATGATGTTGGTCTGGCTCTTTCTGGAATCGAAGGGGATTACGGAAGTGTTTTCTGTTGGAGGTCGGTATGACTTGGTCGCAATTATCCGAGTGAAAGACAATGACACAATGTCCGAACTGGTTACTGAAAAAATGCACAAAGTTGCGGGGATTAGTCACTCTGAAACAATGGTTGCATTTCGGGTGTTTTCAGAACACGATTTGAAATCAATGTTTTCGCTCAATATGGATTAGTTTTTGTACCAGCGAAACCGATAGTCCCGTTTCGGAATTTGATACTATCGCACGGCTCCCGAGAGGTGAAACTCTTTGGGGCCTTTTTCGTTTCCTTTGTCACTCTATCTCTTCATATATTATTGCTCTACAGAATCTCTATTTTCAAAACAGGTGGATGGTATGAATGATCTTTTGGTAAAACTCTACGGTCTCGAAGAAGATCGTGCACTTCTTGAAACGCTCGCTCAACAGGGAATCGAGATCAAGCGGGCACTCTCTCCGGATAAACAGAGAATCCTTTCGTATATCAATGAGAATTTCCCCGAAGGATATGAAAACGAGTGTGATGTTTGCTTTTCAAATATGCCCGTCTCCTGTTA
>DYSA01000377.1 GCA_020726425.1 Fibrobacter succinogenes
TAAAGGAGAATTCCATGCTCACGAAAGATCTGATCCGCGCCCGAACCGCCAAAGGAGAACTGAAACCGTCGTTCATCGATCCTTCGAAATCGCACCTTCGCGCCATCGCCGAAGAGTTGCTCGCCCTGTACAATGTGGAAATGGGCGCTTCGCGGACAGAGATTGACGAAGGAGTCATGGGAATCGTGAACAGCAATCGCGACATAAAGTTAGCCAAAGGATTGAACAAACTGATTGCGGATCGCTGTGAGTTTTCCCATGGAGGAGACTACGATCATCGAGCGTTTCGTGCAGAACTGTTCGCCGAATCAGCGCGCTTGCTCAAAACACCACACAAGTTCAGCGAATACGCCGGATCGATTGCCATGACCTTTTCAGAACACTCCAATCGACTCGGCGATATCTACGGCGATCATCCGGAATGCGAACTTCTCACGGCAATGAAACCGATTACGGCAGAACAACTTCTCCATCGATACAATGTTGCTCTCGTACAATCGCTACTCATTCAGTGCCGATCTGTCGAAATAACCTTGATCGAACCAGACACGGCAAAACTGCGCCGCCTCTTTTCGTACTTGAAATTTTTCCGCCTTCTCGCGGATGTAAAATTCAATCCCGCTCGGCCCTACCGACTGGATTTGACAATCGCCGGGCCCGGATCAGTTCTGGAAAATGTGAACAAGTACGGACTCCAACTCGCTTCGTTTTTCCCCGCACTTATCGCCATGAAAACGTGGCAACTCTCCGCCCAGATTCCTCAAGAACGGGGATCAATCCCACTGGTGATCGATCAAGAGTCAAATCTGGTGTCTCACTATCGGTTCTCCACCTATCTTCCGCCGGAGATCAAGGCGTTTCACACGGAATTTGCATTGAAATGTTCCGATTGGCAGATTGAAGATCAGGTGAATTTCCTCACCCTCGGCGATGGTACTGTGATCTTTCCCGATTTTCAGTTCCGCCACGAGTCGGGGAAACTGGTTTCTCTGGAACTGTTCCACCGGTGGCACGAATCACCTCTTCTCGCCCGAATCTCTCGAGAATCGGAACTGACAAAACTTCCCCTGATCATCGGAGTGGATCGTTCAATCGCTCGCAAACCTCACATCGCCGAAACGATCGATCCCAGCCTGTTCTACCAAACCCGCGGTTTTCAGTTCAACGATTTCCCCGCAATATCAGTGGTGAAAAAGGTTCTGGATGGAATGATTTGAAAACTGATGAATGCGACAACTCTTTTCGTTCAGAATTTTCCAAGGATACAATTTTATGAACAACGCATTGAACACAAAAGGACTCACGCTAGTAGAACTTCTCGTGGCCATTGTGATAAGCACCATTGTCATCGGCGGAGCATACAGCGCATACACTGCTCTCTACAAATCAGTTATAATTTCGCAACGCCACACCGAATCGGAACAGGGAACCTACCGGAAAATTGACATGATCACTTCGACCATTCGCCGATCGCCGGCAGTTCTCGCTCTTTCGCCGAACAAGATCACCCTTGAAACCTCGGATCGCGATTCACTTGCCCTCGTGATCCGAAATGACACGATTTTCCGTCAGCCAAGCGATTCACTTCCACGGTTCTGGTTTACGATGGATAGTTGTGCCTTTGAGTATCCGTTGAACGATTCTGGATGGATCATTGCCACGATTCGCGGATCCTATCCCGGACGATTTGCAAAGAGTCACGCGGTGAAACGTTCTGTGACGCTCTTTCGCAAGCCTGAAAAAATCCGTGAAAATGAGTGGGGATTTTAATCACGACGCACATTTCTTTGCTACGTCATAAATTTCCCATCCTCTTGAATACGCCAAAATTGATTCTCATACAATACAAGGAAACAACTACAATCAAAATGGAAAGTACCAAAACATTATAGGAAAACAATAAAAACAAAAAGGATAAAAGCAATTATTCTGAATCGACCACCACTGAAAAAGGTTGCCTTAATAATGAATATCTTCTTGCATTTCATCCATTTTTAGCGATATACTGAATGTTCGTTTGTCCGAAGAGGTTCCAAAATGAAAACACAGTTTATCACCTTGCTTCTCCTTATACATATTGTTTCTGCGGAACAGTTCATGACCAGCGGCTATGAACCGTGGGAACCGTACCATACCGTTGATTCTGCGGGAGTTCATTCCGGATTTGAATATGAGATCGTCAAAACGGTATTTGATTCACTTCACACAAAACTAAAATTTGAGTATTCAACATGGGAAAATGCGCTTAAAATGCTTGAGTTTGGTCGAATCGACCTCTTGAGTGGTGCGGGGTACACAAAAGAACGGGCCGCCTATGCCTATTATTCAGTTCCCTATCGCTATGAATCATTTTCACTGTTTATTCGCCGCACACCGGAGAATAATCAGCAAACAGACAAAGAACTTCTTGGATTGTTCTCTTCGGGAAAGATGACCACAACACTCACTGCAGGAATGTTCTACGGGCCCGTGGTTGATTCAATCCTCAAAACAATTGCCCCGAAAAAGAACTCAACGACAGTTAAAAATTATCTCCAAAATATTCCGATCTTTAGAGCAGGGCGTTCGAACTGTTTTTTAATGGAAACAATGACCGGAAAAATTCATTTTTCAAAAGATGAACAGACTGATCTGGTGAGAATTGTTGAACTTCCCAACGGCGGGCCACTTCATGTGATGTTCAGCAAAAACAGTGTAAAAAAAGAGTTTGTGGATTCGTACAACGCCACGTTTACGAGACTTCTGAAAAATGGATCTCTTGCGCCGATCTATCAAAAAGCCGGTGTGAAAACTCCATCACCGGCTTCAATTGCACACAAATAATTGATAAAGACTACAGTGTTCCATTTATTCGGCGAAGTTGTAACTCCGCCGTTTTTTGGTTTGCCCTGCAAAGCAGGAAATCCGTTCGGTTGAAAGAAACCGGAGCCGCCCAAGCCTTGAATAATGGGAAGGCAATCCGAATCTCAAGGGCGTGACTGGCAACGGTTGGGTCTGAAGGAAGGGATAGGAAGTCGGGCAATGCTGTAGCGCTTATTTTTCTATAGATTATAACCCTCATCAAAAGCCTGCAT
>DYSA01000378.1 GCA_020726425.1 Fibrobacter succinogenes
TACATCAGTGCCAGTAATCCTCTCTTCGGGATTCGGTCAGGATGATCGCGTTTTGGACACTATGGCACTTGGCGTGGCAGGATTTGTTCATAAGCCGTATACCTTGAAAGAATTGCAAGAGACGATCGCCGAAGTTTTGCGTCGGTAATTCCCCCATATTACACAACCTCACCACCCCATCACAATCAGCTATATTGAAATACAAAATTCACGGAACATCAATTCTAAGAGTAGAGTACAATGGTAGATCTGATAATAATTGGCGGCGGCCCTGCAGGATATCACGCGGCACTAAAAGCTTCAAAAGAGGGGCTTACAACGGTTCTTGTATCCGATGGAAGAATGGGAGGGGTGTGCCTTCATTCGGGATGCATTCCTTCGAAAACAGTTCTACACAGTACCAATTTATCCCGTGATCACGGGGACTTTGCTATTTATGGAGGCCCTCATCCTGTCGATCTTCCCGTTTTGCGCGAACGTATTTCTGGAATTGTGAACACTCTAGAACGGGGTATCACTAGCAAACTTGCGCGAAATAACGTCCGCATTCTCGATGATGTGGCGGAGATTCTACCTAACAGAGATAAATATTTTACGATAAAAGCTGGTTCAGAGATTCTCATGAGCCGTTATCTGTTGATTGCAACAGGTTCAAAAGAACGGTCTATTGACATTCCGGGGGTTGAAAAAGTTCATCGTGTTACCTCTTCCGATCTCCTTGATTGTGAATCTATTCCACAATCACTACTCATTGTAGGTGCCGGCAGTGTTGGCATTGAAATGGGGACTGCATTCGCGCGCATGGGGTCGCAAGTGACCATTGTTGAACAAAATGATCGCATAGCATCGAATTTTGATTCTGATCTGACACGGATCCTTTGCCAAGAACTTGAAAAAGAAGGTATTGCAATTTTTACTGAAGCGACAGTATCACGTTTCAAGCACGGCACCGCTGAAATTGTTCACAAGGGAACACATCATTCTGTTCCCGCTGATCGTGTTCTGTTTGCGTTGGGGCGCTCTGCTCGTTCTGACATTGAAGGTTTATCAGATTTGAATATTGCAACCTCTGATGATGGAAATATTTCAGTCACCTCCTGTGGTGAGACAACGCAACCTCATTGCTATGCGGCGGGGGATGTTACGGGAAATCCTATGCTCGCCCACGCTGCGTATAGTGAAGCGGAACGCGTGATCGATCATATCCTTGGAAAAACAGTAAGCCCCAATCATCCTCACATCCCATCAGTTCTGTACTCTTCCCCAGAACTTGCATCAGTTGGTTTGTCGGAATCAGATGCGACATATCAAGGGATTCCGGTGGTCGTAAAGAGGCGACCGCTTGGTGGGAACGGGCGGTTTCTTGCAGAAACTTCCGGTGAGAGGGGAATTTGTAAAGTTGTCATTCACGCTGAAAATGGTCAAATATTGGGTGTACATCTCGCCATGCCTCATGCATCAGAACTGATCATCGCTGCCACAATTATGGTGGCACAGAAACTCACCGCCCGAGATCTCGCAAATTGTATCTTCCCGCACCCGACCATGGGTGAAATAATCAAACAGTGTATTGTTGAGGAGATCTGATGCGGCTGCGGAATGTGAATGGAGCTGAAGAGAAAATTGAAAGTCATCCATCGATAGTAACCCCAAATCATGAAACACATAAAGGAAGCTGGGATAAGGTTTTTGGTAATTCCAATCCGATTCATATCGAAATTGGAATGGGAAAAGGCCAGTTCATTCGCGGCATGGCACTTCAAAATCCCAATATCAATTTTATTGGCGTAGAGTATTACGATTCAGTTCTCGTTCGAGCGCTCGAAAAATTTATCGTTGAAGATATTCCCAATGTTCGCCTACTCCGCCTTGATGGGGAACATCTTCCTACCTGCTTTGCTCCTCATGAGTTGTCGCGGATCTATCTCAACTTCTCTGATCCATGGCCAAAAATTCGCCATGCAAAACGAAGACTGACCCATGAACGATTTCTGACGATCTATCGCGATCTACTCGCGTCAGAAGGTGATCTGTGGTTTAAAACAGACAATCGGTTGCTTTTTCAATTCTCTTTAGTGAGTATGAATAACTTCGGAATGATCTTTGAAGATGTATCGTTAAACCTTCATGAAGAAGAACCTACAGATAATATTCGAACTGAGTATGAACAAAATTGGAGTGATCGCGGATTTCCCATCTATCGCGTTGAAGCTCGGTTTAATAGAAAGAGTGAAAAATGAGTATTATTCGAATCAATCCAATTGCTCGCTGGTCTGATGTAACGGTTTTTAATAATACGGCATATTTTGTTGAAGTGGCTGATAATCCAGGAGAAGAAGTTGAAGGGCAAGTTCGTCAAATTTTAGCGCAGACCGAACAACGACTTGCATCGGTAGGATCAAGCAAGAGAAATCTCCTCTCTGCGACGATCTATTTCACTGATCGTAAATGGATTCCAGCGATTAATACTCTGTGGGAAGAGTGGCTTCCTGAAGGGTGTGCACCTGTTCGAGCTGCAGTGAAAGCGGAGATGGTTGATCCGTGCTATCTTGTTGAATTTTCATTTATTGCAGCAATAACTGATTAAGTGATGAATATGCAGGAGTTCTGGATCGTGTTTGTACCACTTTTTGTGGCAGTTGATGCCATTGGTGTTTTGCCGTTGTTTGTGGCTCTAACAGCAGACTACGATCCTAAAAAACTTCTGCGGCTAATCTTTCAATCGATTGTCACCGCTTCTTTTGTAACTCTCGGATTCCTGTTTTTTGGCCAAAACATACTGCGATTTTTAGGTGTAACTGTTCATGATTTCATGATCGGTGGAGGGATATTATTGCTGACAATTTCGCTTGGAGACCTTTTGACCGGTGAAAAGTCACAACGTCAGGCTGATCAGGAGACGATCGGTGCAGTACCTATTGGCGTGCCACTTATTGCTGGGCCTGCTGTTTTGACAACTACTATTGTTCTCGCAAATCAGAACGGTCAAATGGTTACAGCAGTGGCGGTTTTGGCAAATGTACTTATTGCAGGTATTGTATTTATGTTTTCCCGTCCCATTACGAAGCT
>DYSA01000379.1 GCA_020726425.1 Fibrobacter succinogenes
TCAACATGAATCGCATTTCCCTCTGTCCAATCATTCACCATTCCATATCCCAGCCCATCGAGATTATACACAGAAGTAATCGTGGCTTGCGATCTTCCCTTTCCTCTTCCTTCGGCCTGAAGCGTGACATTGAATCGTTCGTAGTCAAACCCGATGATTCGCACGCGGTAGCTCTGGTTGTCAGAAAGATCGACAAATCCCGTTGTGGCATTGTCTGTTCCCAAAAACCATTGATTCGGCGCGGTAGTTGATTTTCCCGTTGCCGCATCGATCCATCCTTGCAGAGTGGTAAGATTACTCGCCTTCACCGCCGTCGTCGTATCTTCAAATCTCTGAACAGCCGCGATCAACCCGGACTGAGCTGCCGAACGTGCGGAAGCGGAAGATGCATAAAAGATATTGTTCATCTGACCGCCCGTGGTCATTTTGAGCAGTCCCGCTCCGAGAAAGCCCGCCACAATCAGAGCTCCCAAAACCACGAGCATTGATATTCCGCTGTTATTCATCTTTTGCATACAAAATAATCCTCAAAAAAAGTATTGCCGAGTGTGTGAATGTATGGTAAATGGAGCTGTCGTGTATGCGTAAGATACGTTTCGGTATTTTTAAAGTTTTAGAACAAGTGTCTTAGCGGAAGCCTAAAAAGAGATAGCAATATCACACTTGTATTTGTGAGAAACATGTTGCTGAATGGTGATAACAGAAATCGAGAGAACGACTTTATTGCTAAAATTGGTAAAGCAAGAGAACAGTAAGTGATGCTGAAAGCACGGAGATTTCATTGTTTGTTTTAGCGCGATTTGACCAGCTTGTTTCTTTGTAATCAAATGGTGTGTTGGGTGGCGTGGATAAAAAAAGGCCGCTGATTTCTCAGCGGTCATGGGGGGAGTTTCGAGGCGGCGGTAGTTTTTTTTCTGCCTATTGAGACTTGGAGACTAGGGACGCAATTAGTGTTGCGTGCGAAGGCTTTACTGTTAGTATATCGACTTGTGTATTTAGTGACCCTGGTTGGACGAAAAGGTCAAGCTCGCGAATTTCATTCATTACGTCGTGGTTGTAAGTTACATCCAGTGATGCATTGTCTACACGACTTTGCCACGCGATGTATTCCGGGCTTGTGGGAATGCTGTTGGGTGGAGCACCGGGACCTTCGAGCTGAAAACTGCCCGTGCTATCTTGAATGTAGATTCCGCCAATAAACTTGGAGTTTGGTTCTGCAGCGAAAACGAGTTCAGCATCACGCTCAGCTTCTGAGAAAATAAATCCTCTAAATTTGTTCATCCCGCCCATACGGTAAAAAGAACCGCCAGTTCCGATGTAGAAAATTGAATTCCCGGCATCTGAGTGTTCATACATTGTCGTAAATGCCTTAATTGAAGAGTTTTCGACAATCCAAATAACCTTGTGCTCAAAGGGGGCTGTTCCGCCGAGTTTGAAAGCTGTCTCCCAATTGCCGGGTGAGTATTTGAGTACTAGCCACTCTCCGAATTTGTTGGCGGTGTTTCCCTCGTAAAGGGTGTTCATGTAGTTGCCGTCCCACTGGCTGGGGGCGACAGTCTTTGCTACAGCATTAATGCTGGCCATGACGCTAGGGTTAACTATAATCTTGGGATTGCGTTGTGATATACCCAGCAACGTTGGAATGTTTAGTTTACTTGGTGAATCCTCCATGCTTGGTAAAAAGTCAGTGTATGTACCGCTAATTTTTTTTTGAAATTTTATACCTGTTGGCAGGGTAACTGTGCTCCATTTAGCCAATCTTGAAATTGAATTGTCAAATGTAATGCCATTGTATACGATATTAAGGTGATCTAGCGCAAGAGTTGACACGTCGTCGCTCATGTATGATATGGTATTGTTGAGGTACATATTTCCGCTTAGAACCCTCAGGTCGAGAGGGTGGATTTTACCTGTTGATGTCACTGTATGGCTTCTGATTGTGAGTGAACTATCAAATCCAATGCCGTTATATGCATAGCAAAAAGCGCTGTCAAAATCTGTGATATTTGTGTGTGATCGCAAGCCTGCCTTTGCTTGGAAGTATGTAGGGCCGTGAAAGTGTGTTGCGAAAAAGAATGCTCGGTCAGTACTTTTGAGAGATGGCCCAATCCTGAAAGCTCCGTAGAAATGTGAAGGCTTAAGGTTAGCTGGCTCAACAATCGCATTTCCTCGCATGTAGCTGTCTCCGTGGACCATTATATTGGCGTGTATTCGGTCTCCGCCACTTCCTAAATACAATGCATTAAGTGGCTTAGTCCCAATTTTTGTATCTATATAAAGTCCGTCAATTTGGTAGATAGATGTTACTTTTGCGCGGGAGTTACCCTTACCAATTCCTTCGGAGACAAGTGTTACGGTGAAGTTTTTTTTGTCAAAAGCAATGATTTGTACTCTGTATTTTTGATTTGTGCCAATCTGATCGTACCAGTCTGAAATGTTTGAGCCGGTTAGCCACTGGTCGTCATTTGTTAGCGTATGTGTGCCTTTTGATGCATCAATCCAGTTTTGTAGGAGAGGGACGATTGTAAGTGTTGGATTGGGGCTTTCGAGTTTTTGTTTCGCCGCGATCAATCCCGAATTAGCCGCTGATCGCGCTGATGCCGATGACGCGTAAAAGATATTGTTCATCTGACCGCCGGTGGTCATTTTGATCAGTCCTGCGCCGAGAAAGCCCGCCACGATAAGTGCTCCCAGCACAACCAGCATGGAGATTCCGCGATTATTTGCATTGGTTTGTTTCACTGTTCCCCCGAAAAAATGTTGCATAATTATGGCAAGTATGGTATACACCTCGATTCTGCGCGAAAGATATGTTTCGCCACTTTTCAGAGAACAGTGAGTTTGAAAAATTCCGAAAATGAAAACGGGGAGATCTGTAGGTAGATCTCCCCGTCGAGAAACAAAAGTTTTTTTGTTTTACATCGACCGGCTGATGATCGTGGTGGAGATTGAAGAAGCTCCGTTCGTCAAAGTAATCTTGGGAGTGTTGGATTCCCCTGCTCGAGGTTGGACTGTGATGATTCCGTCGTCGGTGATTTTTTTCATCATAGTTTCGTTGTA
>DYSA01000380.1 GCA_020726425.1 Fibrobacter succinogenes
TCAACTTGGAAAATTACCTGAGCCAAGGTTTACCCACGAATTCTGGTGAAGAGGCTTAAAAAAGTATGCGAACCGCTTGAAACAGGTATCGATTTTAGAGCAAGTTTGTGCGCCCTCTTCCATGACTACCCGCAGGTGAAACAGTTTTGGAAATCCATGGGATTTCCAGAAGTTTGGAACGATGATCCGTTTTGGGAATAACCAATTAAAAATGTTACTTGGTTACACGCTGAATACTACATGGAAACTTGAACATTGAGATACTGTAGATCGGTAGATCGGTTCATACATGTCCGTCGAGAAATTATCGAGAAACATCATCAGCATCTTGACTTCCCCCCCACATTCTATCTTTCTTTTTGTCAACAGGAATACGATTTTTTGTGAAGGAATATGAGAGTCTTGAAATATTTTAATTCTAAACATTAGGAGTTACAATGAAGTTTTCGGGTATTGCAATATTAACTGGCCTAGTACTACTTAGTGCCAGCTGTGGTAAAAAAAATGAAAATGTAGAAACTAAAATCGATGAAAAATCAAAGATCGAAGATCAAAGTTCACCGCAAGCGGAGTTTATTAAAGGTCTTATACCTGATACCATACTTCAAGTTAAAGATTCCAAAGGCCAACTTTATATGACGCAAGGTGTTAAATATGGTAAAAATGGTCTGGAAGATGGAGTTAAACATGGTAAGCAGGTTATATACCAATTAGAGGAGAAGCCTCAAATAGAGGCTTATTGGAATAATGACACTGCCGTTGGCAGTTCAACCGAATGGTACGCTAACGGAAAAATAAAGCAAAAAATCGAATACGATAATCATGGGGAAGCAATCTCCGTAAAACTATGGGATGAAACGGGCAAGGAAATCCCCTTACAATAAACCAGTAAACCAGTTAAAACAAATAATATTCGGCATCTCTTCGGAGGCGCCGTTTTTCTATCTCTTCCTTCAATCTCCTCTACTCTTGCCCAATACTCTGATCGAACCACAAAAAACAGTATGCCGGATTTCCGTTGTAGTGTATATTTGAAAGTACATTGTTAGGGGAGGATTGGTGAATTCAAAAGTAACCTACTGGATCGAAATGTCAGACTATGATCTGGAAACCGCAGATGCGATGCTTCGTGCCGAACGATTCCTCTATGTTGGCTTTATGGCTCATCAGGCGATAGAAAAAATACTGAAAGCATATTTTGTTCATACCATCGGTGAAACAGCACCTTTTTCACATAGTCTATCACTTTTGGCTAAGAAATCTATGCTTTCGCAAGAGCTTTCAGAAGAACAATTTGAGTGTATTGACTTACTTGAACCGCTTAACATCGAAGCACGGTATCCGACATATAAAGAAGAACTTCTAAAATCGATGTCATTCGAGAGATGTTGTGAGATACTTGCCAAAACAAAGGACCTTCAATCATGGATAAAAACGAAGCTGTTCGCATAGTTTCACAGTACGCATCGCAACTTGCTGAAAAAATTAGTTTTAGCCAGTGCATTCTCTTTGGGTCCTACGCAAAAGGGATCGCCAATGAAGAGAGTGATATTGATGTGGCGATTGTTATACCCTCTGCATCGGGTGATTTCTTTGCCCTGCGTCCGCTATTATGGAAAATTCGTCGGGCTGTGGATGATCGTATAGAACCGGTTCTTTTTTCTGAGGATCACGATGAAAGTGGTTTTCTCTCAGAGATTCGTTCCCACGGAATTATCGTTCAATAAAAAACAATTCATCGGCATCTCTTCGGAGGTGCCGTTTTTTCTATCTCTTCCCGCTTTTCCACTTCCTGAAATTCCACCAACTCAACACGCAAAAGAACAGAATCGTCAATATTTCAGCAACGATATGTTCTCCGTGGTGACTTTTTATAGACCTTGGAGCATCGTAGATTGCAACAATCCCGACAAGCGCAAAGACCACTCCCCACAGAAATGATTGTCCCCGCCTGATCTTTGCAACAACTCTTTCTGCTTCCAGCACAACAGTTTCTGTTTCCGGCGGAAGTGGAAGCACGCTGTATTTTCCCGCTTTGATCGCTTGATTTGCGCATTCACGAGTGAGCGTCGGCGATGGTTTTGAAGGATTCGGCGGGAATAGAATGGTTCCCAGATTTCGAGATAGAACCACGGGCGTGAAAAACAGTCCCTTTAATCCCCACCATCCGAACAGTGATGCTTTCCCAAAGGCAATGATCGCGTCTTTACTGGCGCAACCGTGACAGGAAAGTTGTTGCGTCTGTTTCATTGTTCCGGCGTTCCAAACTGTCCAGATCGAGTGAATCGTGTGAATATCCACGGGCCCGCGTCCGTGACACTTGGGACAGTAGCCATCATGAACCGCCCGAACTTCCTCATAGAACGGTTCCGGCATATTTCGAGCGTTCAGAATTGCGTGGCGTTTCTCGAAGCAGTCAGGATGGCAGAAGTTCAGATCCGCATATTTCCGTGGATTGAAAAGGATCGGCATGTTGCAGTAGTCGCAGTGAATCATTGAGGTTCCTTGTGTTGGTATTGGTCATCCATAGGCCACTCCAATGACTGGAATTCCACGATCACGGCAGGAATCGACCACCGATCCATCGTCATCGAACATAATCGTCACAGCGAGTAGTTCACACTGATCCGCTTTCCAGTCTGCGTAGCGTTGGAGATGATCAGTCGGGCAGATTACCACTTCGATTTTTGATTGTTCAAGCCCAAGAAGTTCCGAAACTTTTTCAACCGTCACAGTTGGATTGACCGTGATAATAATCGTTCGATCAAAGAGTTGCGCCAAAATAGAAAACGGTTTCGGGAAATCGGTGGCGGTTCCATCCCAGTCAAGTCCGAGATGTTTCATGGTTCGGGGGTCACTTGGTCGAAATTGACAGCTCCACCAACTGAACCATTTTTCATGTTTTTGATTGAACTATAAATCATACGGTGACTGTTTTCTGAAAGCAGATCAGTTCCCCACGCCCACTCAACCACATTCCGCTCTTCAAAATCGATTTTCAGCCCGATATGAACAACCTCGAAATTGGCATATTTTCCAGCGTAGTTCTTTTCGATGA
>DYSA01000381.1 GCA_020726425.1 Fibrobacter succinogenes
CCACCATCGTCGCCGTCGCCGACAAGATCCCCAACAATATCCTGGAAGAAGATCCCAAACTGCTCATGTGGTACGACCAGGCAGTAACCCGGATGGGGACTTGAGACTTCGAATGAATACGAATTAAGGAGATAAAAACATGAACATCAACGCCAGTATCATCGACCAGCGGGTCACCGGTATTGTTGAGGATCATCCCGAGTGGTTGCCAGAAGGCAATGATCTTAACAAGAAAAAGTCAGCGGCATTTGTGCTGTTGTGCATCTCAACTTGCCTTGAGATGCCTCTGGATGAGGTCGCTGAATTGATTACCGAAGGCGGCAATGATGCCGGCGTTGATGGGCTCCATGTCGGCGAGGTAGAGGACGGGGAGTTTTTGGTCACGATCTTCCAAGGCAAATACAAGGTGAAGGATCTGGAAGGCGAAGCAAATTTTCCAGAAAACGGCGTCCAGAAAGCTGTTGATACCGTACAAGTGCTGTTTGATCCATACAGAAAAGTCGCTCTAAATGAAAAGATAGCACCAAAAATTGAGGAAATCCGTTCCCTTATCCGTGACGCATACATCCCAAATGTGCGTGTTATTTTGTGCAACAACGGTGCGTCATGGACGGGGCAGGCTGACAATTGGATAGATGAGGCGAAAAAAGATTACGGCGACAAGGTTGACTTCGTCCATTTCAATCATGACTCCATAGTCAACATCCTGCAAAGAAGCAAAAAGGTTGATACCACATTGACCTTGAGTGGTCAGGCGATTGTCGAGGACATGAACTACATGCGCGTTTTGGTCGGACGTGTTTCAGTGCAAGAGATTCATAGACTTTTTAATGACCATGGCGACAAACTTCTGGAGCGAAATATTCGCCGGTACCTCGGCCTGCATACCAATCGCGTCAATACAGCCATTCATGAAACGCTTTGTGATCCGCAACGATCGGATAAATTTTATTTCTACAACAACGGCATCACCGTCGTCTGTGACAAGTTTGATTACAATGCCTTTCAAAAATCGGACTACAAAGTGCAACTCAAGAATATGCAGGTCATCAATGGTGGTCAGACTTGCAAAACGATTCAGGAAACGTTGAACAATCATGGTCAACAAAGGTTGTTTCCTGTTGGTGAGTCCGCCTATGTCATGGTTCGCGTTTATCAGCTTGCGGAAACACACAAGGATTTCGTCCAGGATATCACCTACGCGACCAATAGCCAGAATCCCGTTGATCTGCGGGATCTACGTTCAAATGACGAGATCCAAAAACAACTTGAAATAGGCATTACTGATCTAGGTTACACATACAAACGACAGCGTGAAGAGGGCGGCGGTGGCTCAAATGTCATTACCAGTTCTATTGTTGCGGAATCGGTTTTGTCAATTTGGAGGAAACGACCGCATCAAGCAAAATTTCGTCGTAAAGAGCACTTCGGTAAACTGTATGAAGACATTTTTAAGGATTTGAATGCGGCGCAATCGCTCCTTGCCGTTCTCATTTTTCGGGCAGTTGAAAACGAGAGGAAACGGCCGACATCTTCGACACCACCAGATTACATGCCTTATGCATCTCATTACATTTCGATGCTGATTGGCCGAAAGCTTCTATATGACATGGGTGTTTCGCTGAAGGATGTCTCGCATCGTAACTTTCTGAAAATCCTTCAAAAATTCGAAGATGATCAAGCGAAATATCACGCGAGTGCCGTGAAAGATGTGACAGATGCTCTGAAAGCCTGTTACGGAGATAGAGAAATCTCTCTACAGCAACTTTCAGCCACCTTCAGGCGCGGAGATCTTCTTGAAATGTTGGGATCGCATGAATAGAGGTGGAATCACAAATGAACGCGAATGAATTTGGGAGAAACCGATGAGCGGAGGACATTTTGATTATCGTGAGAGCAATCTCGAATATATCGCTGAGCAACTCGCGCAGGATATTCAGTACAACGATGTTGAATACGATATCTCACGATCTCCGGATGAACCTCATGGTTTTCAGCACCGGCCTGAAACGATCAAATATTTAGAACTGATGGTGGATGAGCTTTTCAGGCTCAAGGACCTACTCAAGACGTACGACTATGCTGTTTCCGGAGACTCTTCTGAGGAAGAGTTCCTCACTTTGGCGAGACAGGCTTTTAGCACGAAACACAAAAAATAATTTGGATTGGCATTCGGTGCAAAAGGAAAAAGGCGATGCATTTCTACTACCTTGATGAGGCTGGATGTACAGGTGAGGATCTTAATAATGATCAACAGCCCATCTTCGTATTGGGGGGCGTCAGTGTTCGTGACGAAGGATGGAACAAGACCCAGGAGGATTTTGCAAAGATCCTCTCTGACTATTTTGGAGGTAGAGTACCCGCCGGGTTTGAGCTTCACGCAGAGGAACTGCTTTCACCGAATGGGCACGGTCCATTTCTCGGCCATGATCGAGAACGACGAAGCCTGTTGGCTAAGAACACACTGTCTTTGTTGAATACCAGAAGCCATGATGTACACATCTTTGCCATTGAAAAGCAAAAAGTTGCAAGGGAGGCTTGCGCGGCAGAGGTGAATTACAACCTTAACGTACCGTATCTGTTGGCCTACGATTATCTGCTTACCCACCGGCGCATCGAATCAAGTGGATAGTTGAATTCAGTTACCCGGTGGATTCCGAAAAAAATCCTATGTTCCAGATCTCTGGCCTTGTCGTATTTTGCGCGAAAAAGTTTTTTGAAATTGAAGCAGGATATAGGGAGAACTATCCGGCTGAGGCCAAGCGATTCTTTGCAGAATGTTTCGAGATTATTGACGGTCGAAACCCGAAAAAGACTTTGGTCAACAGAAATGGGCGTAACATGGAGCACCTCAATAATTATCTCAACGCTGTTCAGGCCAAGCCATCGAGGCAATGGAAGAGGAAATACGGACTGGCATGAATAATGTTTGGCAATACAGCACCGTTCATAACAGCGCCTGCAAGGTCATCGAAGAACAGACCTTGTGGGGGCAGGCGGTGTGCCGTGTCTGGTTGCCGAACCAGGACGCGGTGGTGCGCGTGCCCCGCACCGACC
>DYSA01000382.1 GCA_020726425.1 Fibrobacter succinogenes
GCCATTCTGTATCCTCAGAAGGAATTACTCACAGAAAAATCCGGACGGTTTTGCGACTTACAAAACACACCATCACTTATCTAATAGTTGTTACTCAACAAATGTAGTCAAATTTGAAAAGATACGCTTTTTTCGTGAACACCGACACGACAAAAACACAGTTAAAAACCAGCCTATAATTCGACCATGGTCACACAAAATCCCAATTCCGCCAAACACACAGAACAACTTATCACATTTACAAATAATGGCTTACAATCTTTTTCTCCAAAAACACACTTTTTTAAACAATTTGTTACTTTTTTTTAGCACATATTCCACCGGAAAAGTATAGATATATATTTAGTAAAAGAATCATTGATAATGTGACTTCAACTTCACATCATGCAGAATAGTTGACATATCATTGTGATAAAAAACAACTCTTTGTGGAAGTGTGAAAACGTGACAAAAAAACTGGCTATCTGTGTTCCCTATCGCAACCGGGAACAGCACATGAATGAATTCATCCCTTCAATTTCAAAATTCCTTTCTGAACAAGGGATTGAGCACAAAATTTTTGTTGCTCATCAGGCTGACAACAAACTCTTCAACCGCGGAAAATTGAAAAATATCGCCTTCGATATCGCTCGCAAAGAGGGTTTTGACTATTTCTGTTTTCATGACATTGACATGATTCCTGAAAATGAGAGTTGCGACTATAGCTATTGCCCCGATTTCCCCGTCCACATTTCCTACTATCTCAGCGACTACGGATACAAACTCCCCTACCTCGAAAACTTCGGCGGTGCACTCATGTTCACCAAAGAACAGTTCGAATTGGTAAATGGCTACTATAACGATTATTGGGATTGGGGTGCGGAAGATGACGATCTTTTCTGGCGCTGTCGCCGCCACGGGCTTTTGGATATAACCACCCATCCAACTGAACAGAATCAACCAATAGCGAACTTTAATGGAACCACATCGAAAATTGAAATTCCCTACAACAAGAGCCTTGCTTCGATGATGTCGGGAAGCTACACGATTTCAATGTTAGTTAAAACCGAATTTCGAGATGATGTTCCGCCTTATTTACGCGGAAAGACAGAATCGGAATATCTCGCCACGCCGCTTTTGGCAAAAGGGGCTTTCGACCAACTGGTATGGGTGAATACCAATGTACTCATGGGATATCGCTGGAACAGCAATAACCAACCCGCGTCATCCTACCTAACTAACACGCATGGTCTCTGGCAACACATTGTTTGCACCGTTGATACAGAAAAAATGGAACTACGATTTTTCCTCAATGGGTACGAAGCAACGGATTCAAAAATCAAATTGGAGGAGACAAATCGTCACTACTTTAGCGAACCATTCCTTGTAGGAACCTCAGATTCGCCGAGTTGGGACATGGGAACTCATTCTCATTTCAAAGGCGATATTGGCGATATCGCATTCTGGAATCGAGTGCTTACAGATGAAGAGATTGGCGAGATTTATGCAGGATCTGCGCTGAACCTTCCAACACATGGAATGACGCTTCACTATGATTTCCGCGTAACTGACGAGAATATCGTCACCGACATGAGTGGCAATGGAAACGACGGGAAACTTTACGATATTATATTGAACAACAGCAACATAACTAACATTCAGACTGCGGCTAAGCCTCACCGTCGCAGAGGAAGATATCGCAATCTCCCTCACCAAACGGAAGGGATTTCCAACAACACTTACGTCAAAGGCGGAACTAGTGCCCGAAACGAAGAGATTCTTGTGAAAGAAGTTATGACTGGGAGACTGGATACTTCGGAAAATGGATTGAGCACGCTTGAGTATACAGAGATTAGTCGAAAAGTGATTTTTGAAAATCATATAATGATTGACGTTGAGTGTTAAAACAACAACGATAGAACTAAAATTGATATAGAAAAAGTAAAATAAGAATGGATAGACCAATGAAAATCTACGGAATCGGCGCGGATAAAAACTCACCTAATGCACCGGAACACCATCTTCTGAAACGACTTGCAGAACATCTTCCGCTGACAATTACCGAAGTGATTCCATCGGATGCTGACATTCTCATTACAACACTGACACGAAAAAGTGGTAAGGAACTGTTTTCAAAGAGTATGCCTGATGAAAAACTCTACAAAATCACGATCGTAAACGAACTCTATCGATCAACCCTTCCCTATCTCAAACTTGCTGATCTCGTGGTATTTACCAACGAATACCAGAAACGTCTCTGCGAAGAACTTCTCCGTTTAAAATACAATTCAATAGTTCTACCTCTTCCAACAGGCGATTTCGATCCTACAATTACGGGAAATGATTGTTTCGTTCTCATCGAGACACCCTATTTTGGAGAGCGAAAAACGTATGTTGAAAACTGTGTTATTTCACCTTTTGACAGTGAGAAAGATGCTCCTGCAGCACGGTTTCAAACTCTTGTGTTCTGTGAATCTGCGACCGATTTTGATCTCCTGAAACAACGCACGGCTCATGAAGCCCCTCACGTGACTCTTCACAATGGAACAACGCTTTCACGCGAAGAGATTCAATCGATTATGAAATCGTGCTCGATCTTCCAGTACTTCAAATCCGAAATGGATTTTGACGATTACGAAGGCCACATGGCTCGTCGCAACAGCGGAATGGTTCACGAACTCCTCGTTGACTCTCCTCTGTTGGCAGATCTGAAATTCCTCGGATTGCAACAGGTAGTAGCGGGGAATGGAATCACCAGTTACAACTTTATTCACGCAGAACCAATCACCTACGAAGGGTGGGCGGAAATCTTACGTTCACGTATCGAATCGGATTACGAAGCGAGTTTGGCGCGAAAACAGGGATGGCTCGACGCTCTTCCCTATGACACGTTAAACGATGTGACAATCGTAAAGGGAAAACCGCTGTCAAATCGCTATGTTTTCTCGATCTGCTTTCGCAATCAAGAGAAAAAGATCGGTCGCTGTATCGATTCGATCCTTCAACAAAACCGGGACTACGATTTTGGAATTGCCTTGGTGGATGACTGCTCTATCGATG
>DYSA01000383.1 GCA_020726425.1 Fibrobacter succinogenes
ACGGATTTCCTGCTTTGCAGGGCAAACCAAAAAAGGATCACCGATAAACGGTGATCCTAAAAGGTTATTTTAAAAGAAGATCAAAAAGCGGAGTTGGATCGGTGCGATCGCGATAGGCAGGAGGGAAATCACGCGAAAATTCGACTTCGGAATATTTGTCGCCCCGTTTTACCAAGAGCACGTGGCTGGAAAATTCGCCCGCCCACTGTTCTTTGAACACGGTGAATAGCACTTCGTTAAAGAATGACTCTTCACAGATAACCATTGTAAAATCATACATCAACATCATAGACATAAGTCTTATTCGGTCATCCACGGCGCCGGCGATCGATTTATAATCATCGTTGTCACTCATGAATGCCGACGTTTCATCGGGCAGCCGGTGAAGAACTCGTACTCGTTCACGATTGGCTGCGGATCGAATCATCTCTTCGGGGATCGAACCAATTGCAAAAACTGTGTGAATTTTAAATGCACCACATCCCATAATTTCCTCTTAGTCTTCGTAGTCGTAAAATTCGCCGTCATCAACGCCGTCATCTTCAGAACGATAATCTTCCGGATTCTCTTCGATATCATCTTCGTTAATCACAAAGAGCGATTTCAGATAGAGATCCCGTTCGTCCATGGTGGGAATCGAATCGTCATCTTCGTTGTTCACCCCATGAATCGACATATCCGCTGAGGGGATTGGGGCGATTTTCGTCCGGTGTGAAGCGGTTGTTTTGCAGCCCACGGTTTCGGTGGTTCTGAAATCACCGGTTTTCGCGTCGAGGAAATTGAGTTCCCCTTCGCCAAAGATTTTGTTTTCGTGGAATCGCGCCGCCGAGTGTTCTGCGATTGTTCCGTTGAACAAAAGATTGTCCGAAACGATCACCGAAAGTTCAGACGATTCGCCTTCGACGGTGACAGCAACGGTTGAATCGGTAAAGATAAAACTGTTTCCCGTAATCACCGTGGGAAGAACGATTTCGTTAAAAGCGGTGACGCTTACAGGCGAGTTGATACAGCAGTTGTCGATAATCGTGGTGTCCGGAGTCGCGAGAACCAACGCTTTTTTGCAGAGATCAAATCGATTGTTGTTGATTTCGCACTCTTCGCCAGCAACTTGAATCACGCCAATTTCGCACTGGTGGAAAATATTGTCACGCACTTCTGAAGCGATCGCTTTGATCCGCACGCCTTCGCCACAGCTATTGAACAGATTTTCCAGAATTTGGTGATTTCCCGCTTCGGAAATGTCATCGCTACTGCCGAGAAGGATCCCGGATGTGTAGTTTTCAAAGGTGCAACAGCGAACCACGGTATTCGTAGAAATTTTTACGGTAGGATCTTCGAGATCTTGGCTTTGAGCAATCAGAATTGCGCGGTTGAGACCGGTTCCCGTTCGAGTGAATTGGCAGTTTTCGATCACATTAAATTCGCCGCCGGATCCGCCTAGAAAGAGCGTGCACTCCGCGCTTTCACCACAGTTGATAAAGAGCATCTCTTTAAAAATATTTCTCTGAGAGTTTCCCACCAGTGAAAGTGCCGTGTTTGGCGTGTCAAGAAATGTAAGTCCTTTAATAATGAAATCGGAGAGTTGATAGAAATACCACTCCCGCTTAAGAATAACCGCTTCCGCAGAAGGATCTGCCATGATTGTAATGGGAGACATCTCTTCGCCGGAACGCTCTTGAATCGTAACCGATTCTTCATATTCGCCTTCGGTGAGAACAACGATCGATCCGGGCTGAGCTTTACCGATCGCCGTGCGGATTGAACTAAACGGTGCTTCGCGGGTACCATCTTCGCGATCTGAAGGGGTGGGAGCGACCCAAATATTTCTGCCGCTTAAAGGATCAAACATCTATGAATCTCACTTTTTTAATTTTTTTATGATTGATTCAATCAGGTCTGGAGCCAGATTGATTATGCGGGCAATGTCACTACTTCCGTTATCCATGGTGTGAACCTGAACCTTGCCATTGGTAATCGACACCAAAGCAATTGGCGTGATCTGAACTCCACCGCCGGTACCACTTCGCCCACCACTTTTCCCGCTTCCACCGACAGCAAGTCCGATAGAAACTTTTGAGACGGGTATAAGGGTCGTTTCGCCGGCGACTATAGGTTCGCCAAATACCGTTTCAGCCTTCGAAATCTCTTTGACTTCAGATAGAAGTGACGTAATAGTTTCTTGGACGGACATTCTCACCCCTTTAGTTAAGTGAGCAAAAATAGGTTCTGCGGATCAGGTTGAGTCGTGAAGGATCGAAGAGAAAATAAGTGCACTATCGTGCTGTGATCAAAGAGTACAGGGGAATAAGTCCGGTGGAAAAATGCGTGTCAATTGACAGATTTGTAAAAATTTTGTTTGATATTCTCAGTTTTGATCTATACTTAGTGAGACATAGTAACAGGTATATAAAGAGGGAACAATGAAATACTCAGCCAAGTACAATATCGTCGCAGTTCTTTTGGCAACCTTGCTTCTTAGCTCATGCAAAGAAGAGTCTCCCGTCGAGCCTTCTGGGTCGATTACCGAAATTCCAGTAGGTGCGTATTTAATTAATGAAGTGGGTGGTCAGACCATTATCTCTTCCCCTTCACCATTCGGCGGGCAGATTGGGATAGATACGATTCCGTCATCGGATCTCTTTGAACCAAACAAAAGCATATTTGAAATTTCGAAGGATTCCCTTTTTCTCTATGTGAATATCGATACAGCTACTACGAGAAGTCCATTTGAAAAAAATGAAAATTTCATGACTGGTGCAATTGATACCGCTGCCATTCGCGAAGCCGCAAAACTTGCTGGATCAGAGATTGAAATTCAAGAGTACTCCATGAGTAAACCATTTTTTACACTGTCAGGATCGACCCTAGTAATGAACAGTACACACTCTGTTAGCGTGAAAGTGACAACTGAAAGCAATGGGCTTTTGATCCCTCTATTTTATACAATTGCCGGCGATGTTATGTTCAAAGGAAACGCTTTAACAGGGAAGATTCCCCCCGCATCGTGGCCGCAAAATGTTCTTCCTACTCAAGGGGC
>DYSA01000384.1 GCA_020726425.1 Fibrobacter succinogenes
GGGAGTTGCTTCAGCTTTTACTTCTGCTGCGACGGGAGCTGCTTCAGCTTTTTTGTCTGATTTTGCATCAGCTTTCGTTTCACATTTCGCATCAGCTTTTTTGTCCGCTTTCGCTTCTTTTGCGGTTGCGAATGCAGCGGTACAGAGAACAGCAGCAGTAATTACGGTAAAAAGTTTCATCAGAAACCCCTTTCTGTTTTTGGTTGCGCACTCAATCACAGTGATTGAATTCATGGAGAGTATATATATGAACCTCTCTATTTGCCAAGAAAACATAATTTTACGATGGTCTTAGCTCTTATTTCCGTGGTCAAACAGGAAAAAGTAGTTCCATTCCCTGCAAATTACAACCACTACTACTCTTCATTGAAATCATCACCTATTTTCTGACCATACAAAGGAGCAAATTATGGCAATTTCAATAACCACCCCGATCACGATTGAAAAAGTTCGCCAACTTAAGGCGGGAGATGAAGTTCTCATTTCTGGAGAAATCCTCACGGGCCGCGACGCGGCTCACAAACGGTTGGTCACTCTGGTCAACGAAGGAAAACCACTTCCGGTGGAACTGAAAGATGCGACTATTTATTTCGTTGGCCCAACCCCCGCTCGCCCCGGTGAAGTAATCGGTTCTGCAGGGCCCACTACAAGTTATCGCATGGATGCCTACTCCCCTATTCTCATCGAAAAATGTGGACTCACGGGAATGATCGGCAAAGGTGAACGGGATGAATCAGTTGTTTCGGCAATGAAAGAGTTTGGAGCGGTCTACTTTGCGGCGATTGGCGGCGCGGGAGCACTGATCGCTCAATCGATCACCGCTGCGGAAGTAATCTGCTACGAAGATCTCGGCCCCGAAGCAATTCATCGACTTACTGTTAAGGATTTCCCCGTTGTAGTCGCTCAAGATAGTTTCGGCAATTCTCTGTTTGAATCAGGGCCAGCGATGTATCGGAAATAAGGTTTACGTTTGCAAGTGAAACCTATTGTTCATAGTTCAAAGCCCGAATCGATTCTGTTCGATTCGGGCTTTTTCGTTACTGCCTCATCGCTTTTTCGATCTGTTTGCGAAAAAGATGCTGCCACTGGACGGCAATGAATTGCGTTTCCGCCCCCGCAGTCAAAGCGATACGCACATTGTTCGATTCACGCACCGGAAATTGGACCATTCCGAACCCGCCAAAATCGCGAATATCACTCCAGTTCCCATAGTGAAAACTAACATTGCGAACCGTGTGCCCTAATCCAATTTTCGCTTCCGTTGGCGCAAGAACCGGTGAAACAACTCCGCCCCAGTCAGTCCAGAAATGACATTTCGGCGCACCGGCACGGAAATAGAGTCGCGGAGTTACGGCCCAACTCTCGTTCGTATATCGATTTTTATCGGTCAATAGACCGTACACACCAATTCCCGAACCGACATAGGTTCCTTCGATCCGACCGCGAAAACCAGCGTATACAACGGGATCAACACCTTCGAATGAGGTATCGTTACTTGAATACATATCGTTCCCATAATTATCAGAATTTCCACTCGAGGTATAGCGGTAACTCCAACTATCAAGAGTTCCGATAAAATCCATGCCAAGTGCACATAAAGGACTATGAGCTCGAGTACTGATCATCTCTGCGGAACTACTAATACCCCCATTCATATCGGTATAGGTGCGAGTTTCCGTGGGGCCCCCGCATCCCGATGATTCATTGACGGTCACTCGGCTGAGAAAGCCCGATGTTCCGGTGAGCTGGAACGAATGATTCCATGGCCCTTTTTCCGTTATCACAGAATCGATACCTTTGCCATTGACCACCGAATCAGCGGAGAGTTTACTGAGAACGGAATCAATTTTTTCCGGTGAATCTTCAGTTTGACCAACTCGGACCAGTTTTTTGCTCTCAGGATCAACAACGTAAATCCACGCTTTATCGGTATGAATCGAATCGTTTGAATCATCGGCGACAACCTGCATTACCCGCGGAATCAGGGGAATAAAAAGAAGCGTTATCAATCCATAACTGATTGCGGTTTGGGGAACAGAGAACCGGCGAAACAGCGGTGCAATCACAAGAATCATAGATAGAGGCAAAAAGAGAGCCAGTTGCACCACCAACTGATCCACTACTCGCCCATGGATCGCCACTGTCGTTGCATACATGATCGCGATTGTGAATAGTTCGCGAGAGAAGGGTGTTTGCTGTTCTGAAAACTGTTTTGCGGTTCGATTTTTTAGAAGAACAAAGAGTCCCAGTGAAATCCCCGAAGCGGCGAGTAGAAACCACTGAAGAAAACTCAATCCGGCGAATGATTTCACACTCCACCAAACATTGGTCATATCGCGAATGAATTCAATGCCAAATCGTCCGACAAACAGTATCGCCAATCCAAGAGGAATCAAAGCGACCGAACTGTTTACTCGCTTTTCCATTTTGACAATGGCAACTGCTCCGAGAATCAACCATACCATTTCATATAACTGAACAGGATGAACCGGGAGCGATGTTCCGCCCGAAGTGAGATGCAATGTTGAGTGAAGAGTCTGGGCAAAGCTGTGTTCTGGATAGCACACACCAGTGAACAGATGGGTTGGCGATCCGAAACAACACCCTCCAAGAAAACAACCCATTCGAGAAATGGCAATAGTCAGAAGTCCGGTAATGGTGAGAATCCCGAAATAGTCGTCTCGAATACCAAATACTCGATGAACAATCACCGCCGCTGAAGCCGCTCCGATCAGTGCTCCGAGATAACTGGGAAGAATCAGCGATCCCACTGATGATCCAATGAGAATTGAGGTGATCAATAGAATTGTCTGCTTGAGATTGTAGTTTCGTTTCCAACTGATCAGAAGAATAATCAGTTTAGAAATGATCCCCGTTCCAATTCCAGTGATCGTCCAGAGTTGCGCGTTTGTCAGGAAATGAGAGATGTCTATAATTGGCATGGAAACTCCTATAATTTGAGTAGTTTAGGATGAAAAGATAGTTTATCTCCTTTCCTTTTTGAATAAAGAGTTACTACTCAGGTACCACGAAAAAA
>DYSA01000385.1 GCA_020726425.1 Fibrobacter succinogenes
GAAGCTTCAGTTCACCCAAGTTAGACTACTGCCTAAACTGGGCAATCGGGAAATTATTTGTCTCAATATCGGTTTCCAAACCGGTAACGCACAACCTGAGGCTCTGACCTCAACGTCTTAATTTCTTGTTTGTCAAAGGGAAAAATGAGCCTGGAGGCTCAAGCTGGGCGTGACAGGGCTGGAGCTACTGTCACGAGAATTGGGTCGTTTAATCGTTTTGTCATTTAATCGTTTTGTCACACCTATTTCGCTTCCACCACCAGATCGATCTGAACCGTTCCGGCGGTCTGAATCTCCTTGAGAATCGGGGCGATCTGTTCGTAGCGACAGTTTTTGTCGATGTAGATTGAAAGCACCGATTCCGCGGGAAGTGCTTTCAACAGCGATCCCAGTCCCGTGCGGTCGATCTTTTTGCTGTCCAGCGCCAGTTCCGTTTCGCTGATTTCCAGAGCATGATTTTTCTGATCCGGCGGCGCGATTTCACTGTTCGTGTCCGGCAGATCGATTTTCAGGGTGGACTTTTTTTCCTGCATGGTGGCGGTGGCCACGAAAAAGATCAGCAGGATAAACACGCAGTCGATCATGGGGGTGAGATCGATCTGCATAAGCTGCCGCTTTCTCATGAATTCACCGCCAGTTTCTGTTCCAACGCCTTGAGAATTTCGTTTTCAATTTCCGTGCGTTCGCTGTCGATTCGGCTGATAAAGTAGTTGTAACTTACGGCGTGAGGAATCGCCACGATCAGCCCGACGATTGTGGTAATAAGCGCCACATTGATCCCTCCCGCCACGGTCTGCACATCGGCGTTCCCCAGTTTCGCCATCATGCCGAAGGTCTCAAAAATCCCCATAACCGTTCCGAGAAGTCCCAAAAGCGGCGCCACTGAAGCGATTGTGCTGATCGTGGTGATCCCTTTTTCCAGCGGAGCGAAAGCGCAGGAGATCTCCGTGCGGATCAGTTCGAGCATCACCACCGAGTTCGCTTCGACGTTGCGGAGGTTCCCGAGAATTGTCGCCGGAAGGGTTGTGCGTTCCCGTTTCCAGAATCGGTGGATCGTGAGAAATTTCCACACAATCTGCCACAGTCCGATCACGGAAAGTCCGCAGATAATCCACGCAATTGCACCGCCCTGATTGATAAACGAATAGACAGTCATAGGTTCCTCACTTTAGTTCATAGACCAGTGGAATTTCCACGGTTAGGATTGATTCATGTAGTTCTGATGGAATTGGGGGAACCTGTTTCAAATCATGAAGCGATTCCAGTGTAGCTCGTTCAAGAATAGAGAGTTTCTGCGATGGAATCGAAACTGACTGCACGGTTCCACACAGAAGAATAGTCAGCTGCACCCGAACAACACCTTCGATTTCCGCAAGCATCGCCTGTTTCGGGTAGCGTTTTTTCTTTTCCACAATCGATCGAATGCCGCTGAGCCACTTGGCACGAATCGAACTGCGTTCTTCCTTTGAAAGAACTGGTGCAATCTCTTTCACCGGTTCGAGTTTCGGTTCCTTCGGAGATTGTTCGCCAGTCTCAATCGGTAGAACAACCGGTTCTTCCTGCGAAACCGGCGACTCGATCACCGGTTCCGAAAGATCCGTTCGCGTCTGCTCCGGTTCGATCGGTTTTTGAATTTCCGGCAATACCTCAGGCTTAAAAATATCGGGAACCGGAACCTCTTTTTGAACCGAACTGGTCAGTTTGATTCGCACCGATTCCGGCGTGACCGGTTTCTCTTTCAAAGGTTTGTGGGGAAGGACAATGAACAGCAGAGTCAGATGAATGACTATCACTGTCAACAGAACTACCCACTTACCATTATGATTCATCGTCAAATTTTCCATTGCATTGCGCCACTACACCCTTTGTTCTTTCGGATCAGCATACCGTCAACGGCTACTGTTTCAAGATAGGATTTCACCTGACCGGCGATCTCTTCGACCGGTTTTCCCGATTCGCTGGCGAGAATTGCCGAAGCCTGTTCCACCATTTTTTCCAGTGTCACTTCGTTGGTGAATCCCCGTTCGGTGAACTGAACCTGAGGAAGATAGCCCATAGAAAAGAGCAGGTTGAACACATAGAGCGCGTTACCTTCGAACGCCCCTTTGTGACCGATATCGATCGCCGAACGAATATCTTCCATAAGATAATCCCGTCGTTCACCCGCCCAGCCCGCCCAGTGGCACCACGACTTTGAACATTTCATCAGGCGCATCAGATCTTCTGCGCCACCGATCGCCGGAGTCATGTTGGCAAACACCAGATCAAACGCGCCGGTGAACCCTTCTGCATCGGGATCCATGTCGTGCCAGTTGCAGACACGGCAGGATACATTCGCTTTCAGATCCGCGGGAATTTCTGATTCAAACCGTTCGATCATTTTGTCGGAAATGTCGATTGCCGTGACAATACAGCCCGCTTCGGCAAAGGGAATTCCGTGAGAACCGGGCCCACATCCAATGTCCAGAACCTTTGCACCGGGAAAAATAATCCCCTGATCCTGAAGTTTTTTCACATCGTTACGCAGTGAAGCCATTCGTTTTTCATCTTTGGAGCCGTAGCTTTCTGCCATGGAGTTCCACACCGCCGGATTTGCCCAGCCTGATTGTGAAGATTTCGTTGCATTCAGATCGTTCCACTGATCGACCCAGAACTGTTCGGTAAAAATTGACATTTGAACTCCTTTTTCCATTGTTTCTACATTTTATTATCAGAATTTCAGCGCATTGGCTATCGGAATTATGTACTTGGTGAAGCACCTTTTCCGTCCGTGGCTACCTCGTCGGGGGACACCCGCCGGGCAATTGATGTTTTCATTGCACCATCATTTGCCGGCCGGTTTCCCCCCGCTTCAGCCCGCCATTCTTCGCTGAGGCTCAGAGTTTGGCGGTCTTTGCTTCCCCTTCCGTACGGGGACACCCCGTAACGCCCCGAAATCAAATCAGTTCCGTTTTGTCGTTGAATCGTTGAATCGTTGAATCGTTGAATCGTTGAATCGTTGAATCGTTG
>DYSA01000386.1 GCA_020726425.1 Fibrobacter succinogenes
TTTCAAACGCTTATCCGGAAACATCTACATTGGTAGTTACGCCTGATAACTATGATCAGTTCCTGTTACATGAATAATCCTCAATGCCGCAAGATGAGTCTCATAATAATTCTTATGTAAACAAAATCTCGCGGTATCATACTATGCATATACAAAATGTTTTGAATTCCCTTCAAAGAATTTTCGCACGTTGCGGTGCACATTTCTGAACGTTCGATAGCTACCTGTAAATTGGGTACCGTTCTGCGATTCCCGATTAAAACACAACATGTCACTGTCGCTGGATGATCTGCCAAAGAGTTCAGAGCTCTATGTACGGCAATGCAATCTGCATAGTGGTTAGTGGAAAAGTCATCTGCACAGTGAGCGTTCAAACTATTTTACGACCAATATTTTTGCGAAGGAATCGATATGAAATTTGGCGTAACTCCCTGGGGTGAAAAGTTTATCAATGCACTTCACCGAATCGGCGATTCGGGGCGATTGTCACGCGGGAAAACCTACGCCAACGGAGGAAATGTTGTAAAACTTGATCTTTCCGGAACCGACATTGAAGCCAAGGTTCGGGGAAGTCAGCGAACTCCCTACTCGATTTCTATCAAGTTCAAACCGTTTAGTGCGGCAGATCAGAAAATCATTTTCAAACTGATCGAAAAAAATCCGCTCATTCTTGCGGACATCATGAATCGACAGCTCCCAGACTCACTCTGTGATCTCTTGGCAGAACAAAACATCCACCTTCTTCCGCGAAGTTTTTCTGAAATCACGCGAAAATGTAGCTGTCCCGACTGGGGTGATCCGTGCAAACACATGGCTTCGGTCTACTACATCCTCACCGCAGAAATCGACAAAAATCCCTTTACCATTTTTGAAATCCGCGGAATCGATCTTCTTGGCCATTTCAAAATCAGTTCAGAATCATTGGAAATTGAACAGCCTATCTCACTGATTTGGAACGATCAACCACACACCGCCCCCACCGCGGACACGCCGTTTGAAATGGTTCGATTCAAGCCAAACAGCGGATTTATTCTGTCACTTTTGAGTGACAATCCCCCTTTTGGCGAAATCAATTATCGCATCGCTTTCGAAGAGTTTTACAAGAGTTCTTCAAAAAAACTGCCCCTTCAATTTATTCCTCACCGAACCGCCCGTTCCGAAGAGTTAGAACGGATTCTCCAAAGCGCCGAATACTCGATTGCTTTCGATGAAACTCTGTCATCGCCAGCCATTTCGATCACATCTCCACTATTTGCAACAAAAAGCGATACACTTCAGCTTTTTTCTCACCCCGATTGCTTTCCTATAACAAACGGCGTGGAACTTCGCGGAATAGCCGTAATTCAACTCTTTTTGGGGTTTAACTCTTCGCAAGGGTGTGCAGAATATCGTTTTCTGTTCAATTTGTCGCGAGTTCTCTATCTTCTCACCGAATCAACGGGATTTGTTCCGGCAATTCTTCCGCAAGGAAACAAGCCACTCATAGTCTACAAAGCGCTGACCAGCGTTCCAGAAATCGAATTTCAGTTGAAAGAACTGTCGGCAATCGCACCGGCGATGGTTCACCACAAGAACAAAACGCTCTCACCAGAATCGACCGTCTCTTACCTTGCAACTTCATTTTTGACCTACGCCGTGCATGAAATGGAGTTCATGCACAAAGCTCAAAAGAACAATCCCCCTCAAATCTCTCGGGCATTTTTTAATGGCGAATCGATTTACACCGGTTCCTTTGAAACCAAAACCACGCCTCACTCGATCGCCGGTTGGCTGTCGGTATTTGACCTCGTCAAAACGGGGAAAAAGTTTGAACTTTCGATCGATCACCACGGCGAGTACGAAATTAGTTTGACCTATGAATCGGAACCACTGCACCGAGCTATCACAGGGAAAAACAGCCATGCAATATTGAAATTCCTTTCATTCATCAAACTCTATCTTCCAGAAATCGAAGATCTTACCCGTGAATCAACGGTTGAACTTTCTTCGAATCGGCTCGAACAGTTTGTCCTTTCCATCGCTTCCAGTTTGTCCGCAATCGGCGTAAATGTTATTCTTCCCAAAGAGTTGAAAAATATTCTCGTTCCCAAACCGATGGTGAAAGCGAAAGCGTCGGCAAAAAATCTGACCAGCTATCTTTCACTTGAGAAACTCCTTCAATATCAATGGAATATCGCAATTGGGGATACGATTATCTCCGTTGAAGAGTTTCAAAAATTGGTGGCTTCGGGAAGTGAACTCATTGAGTTCAACAATCAATTTGTGCGAATTTCCGCGGAAGAAGCAAAACGAATCTTTGCCGATCTTGCCAAGCGCGAAGAACTTACGGCGTTTGATCTCATTCAGGCGAATCTCAAAAATGAGTTGATCGCCGATGAAACGACTCGGTTGCATCTCGATGCACTCATGCAAGCACTCCCCTACCCCGTTCCTTCGGCGCTGAACGCGACACTTCGTCCGTATCAGATTCGTGGATTTCAGTGGGCGGTGAACAATCTTAAAAATGGATTTGGAACCGTTCTCGCCGATGATATGGGACTGGGAAAGACGATTCAAACTATCGCCACTCTTTTGCAGATGAAAGAGTTAGGATTGATAACCGAAACAGTTTTGATCGTGGCACCCATGACTCTTTTGACTAACTGGGGAGCTGAACTTGATCGATTTGCACCTTCGCTCTCCTGGGCGATTTACCACGGTTCGGCGCGTGAGTTTTCAGAACATTCGGACATTGTAATTACTACCTATTCGCTGGTTGCCCGCGACGAACTGATATTTTCCAAGCAGAAAATCAGCTGCGTCATTATCGATGAAGCGCAGGCGATTAAAAATCCTGATACGAAAACGACCAAAGCGGTGAAAAAAATCAAAGCAGACTATCGCATTGCCCTGAGCGGAACGCCTGTGGAAAATAACCTTTCCGAGCTCTGGTCGATTTTCGATTTTGCCATTCCGAAATATCTGAAAACGCTCGCCCATTTCAAGAATGAGTTTGCCAAAG
>DYSA01000387.1:0-1068 GCA_020726425.1 Fibrobacter succinogenes
TATTTCCCTTTTCGTCGTAGAGATATTCAGTACGACTTTCAGGGCTCAGTGCACCATCAAGGGTAAAGTAGTAAAAGGCCGAACTCATCTCTTTACCGGCACTGTTGTACTCTGTTGTTCTTCTATAAGAAAGCTCCCACGAATCTGAACGATTTTGAAAAGCTGTCATTGTTTCGAATGTTCCATCAAGACTGTATTCATACACTAATTTATTGTATTCTTTCCATAACATGGTATCAAAGTCATAGTTGATCCTCACAGAATCTCTGCCTGAATGGTCATACGTAAACTCGCTTTTATAGTTCGCGTACCACCGATCATTGACAAAGCCATAAGAACTCCAGGTGAAAACACGATTCTGA
Source organism: Fibrobacter succinogenes (assembly GCA_020726425.1). GTDB lineage: Bacteria > Fibrobacterota > Chitinivibrionia > Chitinivibrionales > Chitinivibrionaceae > JAIFMU01. Next base: position 363 of record DYSA01000387.1, read on the forward strand.
GCATCGAACGTCTGAATCTCTTTGATATTGCCAACCCACTCGTTGTTAGTGCGATTATAATCAATTCGGCTGATTTGATTTCCGAAACCGTCATAGAGGTACTCGGTTTTCCAAGCAAGTTCCATGGCGTTGCTGGCTTCTTTCCACTCCGAACCGGTTTCTTCGATGGTATTTCCCGATTGATCATAGCGAAACTCTCGCTTTTCAACTTCAAACCACTCGTTTTCGATTCGATTGTAGCGATGCCGTTCGATAATCTGTCCAAGAGAGTTGAACAGCATGTGCTCTTTTGTAGAATCACCGGAAGAATAGAGGGAAATAACGCTATCCAATTTTTCGATATACCCTGTTTGAATAGCCGCTCTTGTGCTGCGAATACCTGTTTTTGCCAGATGATCGTTCGTCCGCTGAAACCGTTCAAGTGACTCTGCTCCGAACACCAGCGATCCCAGAATCAGAACCGCGCCGATGACCTTTTTTTTCATATAAACTCCTTGTAACTATCGATTTTCGCATAAAGATACAATGACCGTTCACCCATTTCAACCGTGGGGAACAAAATTATCACTACGGTAGGGTCACGGCGCGCCGTGACCCTACACAAAATCACCCTGTTCATCCTGTAAATCTCTCTTATATGACTTCCATCTGTACCTCACCTGCCATTTCGAGTACCTCACCTGCCATTTCGAGTACCTCACCTGCC
>DYSA01000387.1:1168-2988 GCA_020726425.1 Fibrobacter succinogenes
GGAGAGCGAGGTACTCGGTTCGCGCGGTTTAGATCCCCAACGAATCGGGAGCCTTCACTTCGGAGGAGGTTTTACTCTGTTAGGCAGAGCGTTCGCTCAAACTCTTACCGATATTGGTCTTTTAAAATGGTCGTCCTCTGCGGCGGACAAGAGAAACATTCACCGTGGCCGTGTTCGCGTGAGTGATGCGGAGGGGCCGATAGGCGTGCCGTATTTCGGCACCGAGCGAAGCGTAGCCCAGAGCAAGCACGACGGTGAGCCATAGCGAACCGGCACGCCCAGAAAAACAACGGAGCCATGATTTACGGCCATAATCCGGGGAGGCTGGAATTTCAGGATGGGCGTAACAGCTTTGGAATCCTGTTGCGAAATATAAAAAAACAGTTTTCTCGGGAACTTTTGTGAACTCTCCTCTGTCTTACTTCTGAACGAAACAATTTTCCAGGAGGATTCTATGAAACAGAGAACACTATTCAGTATCATCATTATGACCGTGGCACTGAGCGCCAAGTCCGTTCCGCAGCGAGATCCGGTGCCGTACAACTACCGATCTACGGTGTATCAAACTGCGGAAATGGTGCAAGATGCCACGGCACAACGGCTCGCTTCGAACTACGGTCTTCAAATTTTAAATCTCACGTGGGAAGATACGGGGCGATTCAAGAACAGCGCCGTGGGCCCCAATATCAGCGACATGACGATTCAGGTTGAACACGGGAACGAACGCGAAGTTACCTGTATGCCCGTGATCCGTTTTCCCAATTTCGAAGACAAAACCGGCGATATTTCAGCAGAAAAATTCTATCTCATGGTGGGAAATGAGAAAGGAAAGCCGCTTACCAAGGTGTCGTTGAAACAGTTCCTTCAAAACACCCGCAAATATCTGAATAAACCGGGATCGTGGGAGGGAACGAGAAGTTCACTCTGGGCGAATCGAGACAATCACGTTCTCGTGAGCGCTCAAGCCTGCTTTCTTCCGATTCCGAAACAGGGAACGGCGACCTTTAATCCGGTTCTGTTCAACTATCAATCTTCCGCGGGAAATCCTGCAGTGCTCACCATTTTGGCCACGCGGCAGGGAACTTCGGTGACGATCATCGACAATCAACGCGATGGATTTGCCACCGGAAGTTCATGGGGGCAGCGCTTGTTTTTCAACAAAAATGGCGAACGCACATCGTTCACAGGCACTCGCCAGAGCGATTTTTCTTCAACAACTGAAGGCAAACAGATTGCTTCCACCGGATCGGCCGCTCAAAAAGCAGGGTTGAATATGGTGATGCTGATTCAGGTTCCTTTGAAACAGAAAGTTCAGATGCGCAAAAACGAGATCATGTATGATTGCGCCCCTTCACCGTGCCTTCAATCGGCGGAAAAAAGTTGCAGTGGAAGTTCGGTGGAAAATGCGGTGATCGGTCACGGCAAGGTTGAAGGGCCGTTCACGGAGATTGACAATCTGGCGATCGAACGAGATCCCGCCTACCCGATTCGCGTGACCGTTCAGTTTTACAAAGCCACGGATAACGGCGTAGTCGGTTCTGGGGATATGGCGGAGATTGCCGGTCAGATCGGGCGGGTCTACGACGAGGCGGATTATGTGGGAAGTCTGGTCACGGGCGGAAACACCAACCGTCCCACCGAATATATCGGCGATAAGAATCAGCCCGTGGGTTGGTGGGAAAAGTTCTGGTATGATCAGAACAAGCAGGTCGAAGCGACCAAACAGCGATTCGGCTGGTGAAAAAAGGGGCGTGATCGGTATTGATCACGCCCCTTTTTTATACTGAATAATTAATCAGATCCGCTTATGGGACATCTAT
>DYSA01000388.1 GCA_020726425.1 Fibrobacter succinogenes
TATTCCACCAAACGAATTCCATCATCTTCGATAATGATCTTGCGGTGGCGGTACAATCCACCGATCACTTTCTTAAATGTCTTTTTGGAAAGGCCGGTCATCTCTCCGATTTTTTCTGGAGAACTGCTGTCATTCAGACGAATAAATCCGTGATTTGTCTTGAGCATATCGAGAATCTTCTGCTCTGAATCGGCCCACCCTTCGTTCAAGGTCGGCTTGCGAGATACGGTGAGACGGCCACTTTCGTCGTAAATTTTAGCATACGCGTCTATGATTGTCCCATATCTCTGAGGTTGAGTGAATTCGCTTTTGGTGAAAAAAACCTTAAATCCACCTTCGGCGATTGCCATTGTTCCGGTGTCGCGGTTTTCAATTACCATAACGCGCAGTTTTTTGCCCTGTTCAATATCTTCGACCGTGGGATTTACCAAGAATGGACGAAGTTTCTGAGTTGCCACGATTCGGTCTGAAATGTCATCGAGCAAAACGCGAACTACGTAAGTTTCATCGGCATACATCTGGCCGATCATCTGGCTGAACGGTACAAAAAGATCCTTGTCCATTCCCCAGTCGAGGAACGCGCCATTTTCATTTGTTTCTACACAGCGAAGGGGGGCGAACTGCCCAACTACCGCTTTGGGCTTGCGAGTAGTAGCGATTAATCGGCCGCCACCGATTCGGTAGACAAACAGTTTAAGTTCTGCACCGGTGAGAACCGTTTCGTCGCAGTGGATTAGCGGCATGGGGAGTTCGTCTGTTCCGTTAGAAACAACCGCTCCATCGTGATGTACTTCGATGACTTTGAGTAGATTGTATTGACCAATTTTGATCATGATTCACCTCTTTTTGAATGTAAGAAAATATCCTCTGCCACAATCGTTAAGGAGCGATTCGTTGCCGTTTCCACGTCGAACTATCGCAATTGCAATATTCAAAACGATCGTGAAGGTAGTTGCTTCGCCCTTGCCAGAACTCAAACCTGATTGCTTCAATTCTGTATCCGCCCCACCAATCGGGCATGGGGATTTGGGTTCCATCGTATTGGATATCCAGACCTTCAAGCTTTTCTACGAGTTTCTGGTAGTCTATGGGCGATTCCATATAAGGGATTCGCGCTGCCAAGCGCAGTTTGCGGTTACAGCTTGAAAAAAATGTCCGCGACTCTCCAACCGATGTTTTAAACAGTGTGCCAGAGATCGTTACTTCGCGGTTCAACTCTTTCCAGTGAAAATGAAGAGAAACTTTGGGATTATTGTCAATATGAATGGCTTTCTCGCTGTCGTACCGAGTGAAAAAAGTGAACCCATTACGCTCAATTTTTCGAAGTAATACGGTGCGACTGCGAGGCATTCCGGTGAGATCAATTGTTGAAAGAACCATGGCATTTGGTGAAGCTATCTGTGCTTTGCAGGCATCATTGAACCAAATTTCAAACTGATCGTAGGGATCTTCGAGCAGATCTTCTTCGATAAGTCGTTCATCTTGAAACTCTTTACGAAGTTGTCCAATGTCTATCATGCTTGCTCCTGTGAAAAATCTCATTCATCTCGATTGTACCGCCAAAGATAGGTGGCCGTCAAGGTTTCGGAAGAGAAAAGAGAGACTTCTCCTTTCTGATTGCGGTGATCGGATACTATCTTTACGATATTAAAAGATTTATTCAAGGAGTTGAACTATGAAAAACCAGATAATTATCACGATTTTGTGCATGATACTCGCTGTGGGATGTTCCCATAAAAATGAAAAAAGCGATTCAGATATCGCCTTGGTCAACGAAAAAGATGTGGCTATGAATCGGGCTATCGAAATGGCACAAAACTCATTCCCTTCTTTTCTCCAGCGTTTTGCCAATCCTCAATCGGGGGATTCTAATTTTGTCGTAAAAGTAAAAATTGTTGATTCTACAGGTGTTGAACATCTTTGGGTGAGTAACCTTGTTGTGAACGATTCGGGCTTTAGTGGGATTGTGGGCAACGAACCTGAGTTTGTCACTTCGGTTCAGTTCAATGGTCCTATTTCATTCAAAAAAGCGGATATTTCCGACTGGGCATATACCGACTCGAACGGTGTTCGCCAGGGAAGTTTCACCGTAAAAGTGTTGTTACACCGTATGTCCTCGGAAGATGCGGCGAACTATCGATCCGTGTTTGGGTGGGATGACACGGTGGGCAACGGCTTTGTGAAAGATTCTACTCAGTGAAAGTTTTGTTGATTCTGATTTGTGCATCATCACTTTTCGCAGCCGAACCGTGGCGACTCGATGCCGGTGTGTATCTTCAGTTCCCCATTCCCGCGGGAACCACGGAGTTGGCGGATAGATATACGCCAATTATTGGTGGAGGTGGGGATTTTCACTTTTGGTTCAGCGATAAATTTGGTATTGGAATTAAATCCTCTTCTGATTATTTGACTGACATGGAACGAAATGTCGATCTCATTGAACTGACTCAGCTCGCACAAGTGAACTATCGTTTCTCATTTTCAGACAAATCGTTTGCCACTTTCGGACTCGAAGGAGGAGGGACTATTCATCTCTATCGCTCGCGAGGTGAGTGGAAAGCGATTGAACGATCTGCGCCAGTTGCAGGAGCATACGTTGGGCTTCCGGTGAGAAAGTACAACTATTTTATCATCGGTCCTCACGCTGAAGTGCTCATGCAATTTTTCCCCGATGAACAGGACGAACGCGCTTCGCCTGAACTGTATGTCGCTGTTGGTGTTACTGTTGCATTTGTATTGGATTTCAAATGATTCGCTATACCAGCTATCGACTTCCAAAACACGCTTACCTCGCAGGGAAAACCGCACGTCCTATCGAAGAACCCCTTGCGGAATACAATCTCAGCCCGCTTCACTCTCATCTGTTCCACTTATGGACAATCAGTTTTTTCTCTATGGCGTTGATCTTTATAATCATCACTTCTTTTTGGAAGCTCATGAGGCGTGGGAACTTGTGTGGAAATTGGAAGAGAATCCTTCTCTG
>DYSA01000389.1 GCA_020726425.1 Fibrobacter succinogenes
GGATATCAATCACTTACAAAACAAAAGGTTTTTTCGTGGTACCTGAGTAGTAACCTAATTTCCTTTGGTCAGAAGATTGTGTTTGCATCCGATTCGTAGGAAATAAATGTCTTTCATCAAATCATTTCGCTGAATTTTCCGAGGACAAAACTTTAAGCGCTACAGCATTGGGTCAACGGCGATCCCGAAGAGACCACTGCCCTACTGAAACTTCCGGTGGACAAAATCTTTTTCACCGGAAGTGTGCCGATCGGCAAGATCGTCATGGAAGCGGCGACGAAACATCTCACGCCAATTACCCTTGAACTGGGTGGCAAAAGTCCGGTGATCGTGGATGCTTCGGCGAATCTGAAAACGGCGGCTCGCAAAATCGTCTGGGGGAAATTTAACAACGCTGGTCAGACCTGTGTCGCTCCGGATTATGTGTTGGTTCACGCTTCGGTAGAAAATGAACTCATTCATCAGATGGCCGAAGCGATTGTTCAGTTCTACGGTAAAAATCCCGAGCAGAGCAAATCCTATGGAAGGATTATTAACGAACGACACACCACACCGTTTAGCAAAATTGATCATCAACGAAAAAACCGTGATCGGCGGAACCGTAAAGCCTGAGTCATGCTACATCGAACCGACCATTATGACCAACACGACCCTCGATGATCTTTGCATGCAGGACGAGATTTTCGGGCCAATCCTTCCGGTGATCCGCGACTCCACCATCGAAGATGCGGTGGCAATTGTACGCTCGTTCCCGAAACCGCTGGCACTCTATCTGTTTAGCGAAAACAAAGCAATTCAGGATGATCTGATGAATCGGCTCCCTTTTGGAGGCGGAGGAATCAATACCACCATTCTTCACGTGGCATCGGTCTATCTTCCTTTTGGCGGCGTTGGTCAAAGTGGTATGGGGTCGTATCACGGGAAAGCGAGTTTTGAAGCGTTCTCTCACCAAAAATCGGTACTGAAACAGCCCTCATTCCCCGATCTCGGTCTGAGCTATCCCGATTCAAAAGTTCCCCTCAGTTGGATTCGAAAGTTTATGAAAGGGTGATCCAACTACTCAATGAGAAAGGTACATCGCACTCGTCTTTTCCGTTAACTCACCCATTTTCAACAACTTACAAAACAAATTGCACCATTTTCCCGACTAAATTATCACTCAAAGAGCCCGAAATAGACAAAAATGACCCCATTTCTGTCTTGTTAGTGGACAAAAATGACCCCATTTTTGTCTATTTTTCTATTTCAGCTCTTCTTCGAGGATATATTTTCAACAGAATTAGGACCCTTTGAGGAGCTACTATGGAACGAAATCTTGAAAAAAACATTGCCGAGTGGTATTCAAAAGTGGGCCGCAAACCACTAGTAATTCGAGGTGCTCGACAAGTAGGAAAATCGACTCTGGTACGAAGAGTGGCGGCAAATCTGTCAATCCCTCTATGGGAGATTAATCTTGAACGTTATTCTTCTCTAGATTCGGTGTTCGGTGGATTCTCAATCGCAAACACTCTTGCAGAAATGGGTATTGTTTCAGGGATTTCCGGTATTGGCGTAGGTCCGGGAATTCTCTTTCTTGACGAAATTCAGGCAACACCAAAGGCTCTGGCAGCGTTGCGATATTTCTACGAAGATCGTCCTGATATCGCGGTGATAGCGGCGGGATCTCTTTTGGAATTTATACTTGCTGATTATCCATACTCAATGCCTGTTGGGCGAGTTGAGTTTCGGTGGCTTGGGCCAGTATCATTTTCCGAATATCTAAAAGCCTCTGTCTCATCGCCACTATTTACCGCCTATTCAGAATGGCTTCCAGGAAAAGAGTTATCAGAGATGACTCACAAGAAATTGCTCGATTGTTTCCGAGAATTTTTACTCTGTGGAGGAATGCCGGAGGCCACTGCGGACTTTGCAACTCGAAAGGATGCCGCAGCATTACGGGATATTCATCGTTCGATATTGGAAACATATCGCGATGATTTTGGGAAATATGCCAAGCAGACGGCGATCGATGAAGTGCGCCGCGTCTTTGATTATCTGCCTTCGGGAATTGGAAAAAAGCTCCGCTATTCGGTTATTTCTCCTCACTCTAAAGCAGCACCGGTTCGAGCGGCATTTGATCTTCTTGTCCAAGCCGGAATTGCCGTCCCCGTCATTCACAGCGACTGCACAGGAATTCCACTGTCCGTGAATAGCGATGAATCGTGCATAAAACCGATCTTTTTAGATGTTGGCTTGACCCAAACAGCACTGAATCTTCCACTCCTTTCGATTGAAGAATTTGTAGATTCTCGATTTGTCAATGAAGGTTCTTTGGCAGAACAAGTTGTGGGGCAGGAGCTGTATTATCGCGATTCTCGTGGGGGGAAACCATCGTTGCACTATTGGCTCCGCGAAGGAAAATCATCCAATGCAGAAGTTGATTACGCCATTTCATCGGGAACGAAAATTATTCCCATTGAAGTAAAAGCGGGGACCGCAGGAAAATTGCGTTCATTACATCAGTTTATGGCACTTCGCGAATCGCCCTATGCCATACGGTTTGATATGAATCCACCTTCGGAACAGAATGTGTCGACGACTATTGTCATGAGTGAAGGGAAAAAAGATGTTTCATATCGATTGATTTCTCTCCCACTCTATTTTGCGGGAAAGATTGATTCAATCACCGAATCGCTCTAACCAACCAGCCGAAATGATTTCTCTTCATCATCTGCCACAAAATGGGAACTTCCAGTTATACATCAACATATAGCGTTAACTCACAATAGTCGGCACTCATTTATCCTTCCCTCTAAAAAATAAAAATCAAACCCGATTACCCAGATAGAGCAGGAACTCAATTCGGCGTGAGACCAAAAAGCCTCAAGCTAAAAGCCTCAAGCTAAGTAGTCACGTACAATTAATCGAACAATCATCGCGATCAAAATTAATCAGAAATTCACTTCCAACACTCTGTAAA
>DYSA01000390.1 GCA_020726425.1 Fibrobacter succinogenes
GAAAAATCCGTAGATTCAACTAATCGTCCATTTATGAAAAATCGTTATTCTGAACAATATCCAATTCAGAAGTACACTTTTTCAATGAACAAACGGGAAGAATTGCTCTGATTCTTCCCGCATCTTGTAGTGGCGAACCTTGTGTTCGCCACTTTTTAGTATTCTTTTCGAAGAATTACGCCAGTTTCGCCGCGATTGCTTCCTTGATCGCTTCGATTGCCGCAGGAATGTTCGCAGGAACTTTTCCGCCAGCTTGAGCGCGAACCGGTGAACCACCGCCAGTTCCTTCAACTTTAGCTGCACCGATTTTTACCAGATCACCACAGTGAACGCCCGCATCTTTCGAAGCAACCGCCGCAAGTGAAACAGCTCCATCGATTTCAGCCGCAAGAACAACTGCCGCTTTCAGATTTTTCTGTTTGATAGAGTCACCGATTGCATTGAAAAGATTCGCGAACGTCTCTTTGTCCATGGAACCGAGATTTTCAACGGCGATTCCCACTGAACCGATCACATTTTTTGATGCCAAGCCGATTATTTCATCAGACTGAGCACCTGCCGCGGCGGCATGTACTTTTTTCAGTTCTGATTCAAGATCTTTAATTTTAATTTTCAGATCACCAACACGCTCAGCGATTCCACCCATTGCCACGTTGAGCTGCGAACTTACCTGTCTCAAAATTCCTTTGTTTGCACGGAACAGTTTGATAGCTTCGCTCCCACAAACCGCTTCGATACGACGAACACCCGCAGAAACGGATGATTCAGAAGTAATCACGATTGCTCCGATGTCACCAGTACGGCTTGCATGAAGTCCACCGCACAACTCTTTGGAATTGTCGTTCATCGTAACCACGCGCACCGAGTCGCCATATTTTTCACCGAACAGCGCTTTTGCCCCCGCCGCTTTTGCAGCGTCAACATCCATCTCCGCCGTGGCGATACAGGTGTTGGCAGAAACCCAGCTGTTCACGAGATCTTCAACCTGAGTAAGTTCTTCGTCGGACACGCCAGCAAAGTGCGTAAAGTCAAAGCGAAGTGAATTTTCATCGACCCGCGAACCAGACTGACTCACGTGGTCACCGAGAACCGCGATCAACGCCGCCTGAAGAAGGTGGGTCGCCGAGTGATTGCGGCGGATTTTGTTCTGACGATCCACGTTCACGGTGGCTGTGAATGTTCCCTTGAAATAGTTCGGTGTGAACTCAACATCAGAGTGCAATTTATGCACTGCCATGCCGTTCCAGTTGATTGTGTCGGTCACCGTCGAAGTGATTCCGCAACAGATAAGAGTTCCCGTGTCACCAACCTGACCACCCATTTCCGCGTAGAACGGCGTTTTGCCAAGGATCACCAGCGCGTGGTTTTCATCGAGAATTTTGTAGCGACTAACCGTAACTTCCGCCGAAGTGGTTTCGTAGCCGAGGAACTCCGTGCCTTCGCCAGAAGCGAGATCTGTCCAACCATCAGCGGTGAGACCATCGTCGTTTCCTTCAGAACGAGCCTTGCGAGCACGGGCACGCTGAGCGTCCATCTCTATTTCAAATCCCGCTTCGTCAACCGTGAACCCGATCTCTTCCGCCATGAGACGGGTGAGGTCAACCGGGAATCCGTAGGTGTCGTAGAGAGAGAAAAGATCAGCCCCAGAGATTTCAGTTTTGCCGGCCGCTTTTGCCGCGTCAGCCATGTGGTTGAACTTTTCGATTCCCGTTTCAAGTGAAGCATCGAACCGTTCTTCTTCACCCTTGATCACAGAGATCACGAACTCACGACGTTCCGTGATTTCAGGAAATGCGCCGCCGAGAATTTCGATTACAGAATCGACGAGCGTATACATAAACGGCTGATTGAATCCAAGTTTACGACCGTAGCGGTAGGCACGGCGAAGAAGACGGCGAAGTACATATCCGCGACCTTCGTTTGAAGGGAACACGCCATCGGTGATCGCAATGGTCAGCGCACGCATGTGGTCGGCGATCACGCGGAACGGAATACCATCGGTGCCGCGATCATAGGTTTTGCCACTGAGCTGTTCGAGCTTTTTGATAATCGGCATGAACAAGTCGGTGTCGTAGTTTGATTTTGCGTTCTGGATAATACGAACCACCCGTTCAAGACCCATACCAGTGTCCACGTGTTTCGCCGGAAGATCTTCAAGCGAACCATCTTTGAGACGGTTGTTCTGCATGAACACGTTGTTCCAGATTTCGAGATAGCGGTGACAGTTGTCGCCGTTCACTTCGCACACGTGATCTGCTTCGGTTTCGTGAGGACAGATGCCTTCGCCGAGGTCGATGTGGATTTCCGTACAAGGGCCGCATGGGCCAGTTTCACCCATCTCCCAGAAATTGTCTTTGTCGCCATGACGAGTAATATGTTCCGGTTTGATGTCCGTGAGATTTTTCCAGAGATCAAATGACTCATCGTCAGTTTTGTATACGGTTGCATAGAGTTTGTCTTTCGGAAGGCCCCACACGTCGGTGAGAAGTTCCCATGCCCAAGAGATCGCTTCTTTTTTGTAGTAGTCGCCAAACGACCAGTTTCCGAGCATTTCAAAAAGCGTGTGGTGATAGTGGTCAACGCCTACTTCTTCAAGGTCGTTGTGCTTACCAGAAACGCGCATACATTTCTGCGAGTTTGCCGCACGTTTGAGTCCTTTGGGATTTTCACCAAGGAAAATTGATTTGAACTGATTCATACCCGCGTTGGTGAACATCAGCGTCGGGTCATCCTGCGGAGCCACGGGAGCTGAACGAACGAATGTGTGTTCTTTGCTTTTGAAAAATTCGATAAAGTCGTTACGGATTTCAGCTGAAGTTTTCATGCTATCCCTTTTTAGTTTTTACGGCAGTTCGCCTCATGATTATTGTACCCGCGGAAAATAGTTGAAAACAATAGTTCGATGCAACGATTCAAAGAGGAAACAGTGATCATAAAAAGCATACCTCATATTTTAATA
>DYSA01000391.1 GCA_020726425.1 Fibrobacter succinogenes
TATCTTCATGTGATTGCTGATGCGGTCACGTCGATCGCGGCGATTCTCGCACTTCTTGCGGGGAGAGTATTCAACGCCGTATGGCTCGATCCAGTAGTGGCAGTTCTCGGTTCTATTATGATTTTCCGCTGGGCAATTGGTCTGATCCGCGACACCGGCGTCGTGCTTCTCGATTATTATCCTTCAGAAAAAATGAAATTGGATATTTCCGCCCTGGTTGCGAAATTTGGAGGCGAGATTCACGACTTTCACACTTGGAAAATCAATGCATCTCAGCTTGGGCTCATCATGACCATCTCCGGGGGATCCGGTTCGGTAAAAGAGTTGCGAAATGCAATTGAATCGACCTTTCCGGTGATACACTGTACGATTGAATATCGATGATACCTTGTTTGTTGGCATGTGTTTTGATAGTTTTATCGTCTTAGAAAGAATTAGAAAGAAATAGAATTGAAGGAGTTATAGATGAGTGTAACTATTGGAACCCAATCCCGCCCGCTTCGCGTCGCAATCATAGGTTCAGGACCTTCGGGCTTTTACGCCGCCGAATCACTTCTAAAAAATGATACCATTGTTGCTGAAATAGATATGTTTGAGTATCTCCCGACGCCCTTTGGACTTGTTCGTGCCGGAGTTGCTCCGGATCACCAACAGATCAAGTCTGTTGCAAAAATCTATGACAAGATAGCATCGATGGAAAACTTCCGTTTCTGGGGGAATGTTCAGTTTGGTTCTGATCTCTCTCGGGAAGAGTTATTAGACACTTTTGATGCAATTATTTATGCAATTGGCGCTCAGAGCGACCGATCTATGGGTGTTAGTGGTGAGGATAAAAAAGGATCTCACTCTGCAACAGAATTTGTTGCGTGGTACAACGGTCATCCCGATTACAAAGATGCGCAGTTCGATCTTTCTCAAGAAAAAGTTGCCATTGTCGGAATGGGGAATGTGGCACTCGATATCGCGAGAGTTCTTGCATTAACTCCTGATGAGATTGCAAAAACAGATATTCCTCACCATGTACAAGAACAGTTGAAAGCGAGCAAGGTAAGAGAGATCAACTTGATCGCTCGACGTGGGCCACTTCAGGCCGCATTTACCAATACCGGAACCAAAGAGATTCCTGACCTCGAAGGTGCTGTGGCTATTGTTGATCCCGAAGAGCTTATGCTTGAAAACAACACCGCTCAGACACTTACCGATTCTGGTGACAAGAAGATGGTTCAGAACTTCCAATTTCTCGAATCGATCTCTTCAAACGAAATTGATCCTTCAAAACGGGTGATCCGATTCATGTTCCGCAAATCTCCCCAAGAGATTGTCGGAGGCGATTCTGTAACAGGAATTACCATGGTGACGAACGAACTTTTCACCGACGATGAAGGTCGGATTCATCACACCATGACCGAAGATCTTGAAACACTCGATTGTGGATTGGTGTTCCGTTCTGTGGGGTATAAAGTTCGCCCTGTCGATGGGATTCAGTACGATGCGAAACGGGGAACTGTTGCCAATGTCGAAGGTCGAGTCATCGATGCAGATTCCGGTGAAACGGTTCGTGGAGAATACGTTGTCGGCTGGGCAAAACGCGGTGCCAGTGGTGTAATCGGCACGAATAAACCCGATTCAATCGCAACCGTCGAAAAACTTCTTGAGGATCTTCCTCAATGGTCTGGAGATGAACTTGTAAAACCGCAGGCTCAAACGATTAAAGAGCTTCTTGATGGCAAGAATATTCACTATGTCCCATTCGAAGACTGGAAAATCATTGAAAAGATTGAACATGAAGAGGGAAAAGCTCGTGAAAAACCACGGGAAAAATTTGTAACCATTCACGAAATGATCTCGGTGATCAAGTCTGAAAAACTCGATTAGAAGATCCTTCGTTTCTCTAAAATAAAAATCGGGTAGAATGATTGTTCTACCCGATTTTCTGTTTAGGATTCGGCTCGATCAGTTGTAGGGAATTCGTTTCTCCGTAAGTGATCCGCCATCTTTATCGATATACGAATAGAGTGAATCATTGAGCACAACGACCGAATCAATCTCGGTGGATCCAACTGAAAAGATATCGGGATTGGAACTTTCGATCACCTGAGTAATCACCTTTCCACCCGCAACACTCCACCGAGCGCTGACTTGAAATTTGATCACTCCATCAGCTCCACGTATCGTCCCGTCGTAATATGCAATTCCATCAGTCCCAAAAAAACTTGTTCCAGAAACGCTAATTGCATCAAATTGATGATTAACACTCCACTGTCCAGGAAGATGCTTGCGAATCACCGGATCTGGAATTTGCCCTAAAAGAAGAGAGCTTCCAATCGCGGTAAATAGCAGAATATTTCTCAATTTCATACGAACTCCACTGCAAACAAAATTATTCTTCGAGGTCTGTTTTTCCAAACATCAAAACAAGCGTTCCATCACTGTAGAAATTCAGAGTCTGATCGGCAAGATCATAGGTATAGGTTTTTCCATCTATCAACGCAGTAAACTCTCTCTCAATGTTCATTGCCTCTTCTGGGCACATCATCATTGTTGCGCCGCCCGCTTTCACCGTGATGCGATTCAGTTCTGTTGAAAAATTCCCGAAATAGCGGTTGCACCCATTGCTTCCGGCGAACGTCCCTTTTTCCTTGTTAAACTGAATTGTAGGTTGGAATTCGGAAATGACCTTGCCATGCATTTGGATCAGTTGCCAACTGTTTTTTTCAAGATAAATCCACTGCGAACTGAGATTCGCCTCTTTTGATTCTGATGGTGCTGTAGATTTTGAAGTTTGTTTTGCACAGGAACACAGCAGTGTCAGCACCGCAACAGTGAAAATTTTTTTCATAAGGGTTCTTTCTTTTTGGGGTTGAATATTTGTAAATATAGATAGTGGAGAGAATTATCGTAACTACTCAGGTGTTAGTGGGGGACAAAAACTCGCTTCAGCACTCGTTCC
>DYSA01000392.1 GCA_020726425.1 Fibrobacter succinogenes
CATACCTTTTCAAAAAACTAAGGAGAATAAAATAATACACACTAATTCTGAAATAAAGCAAAAGGGCGAACCTTTCGATTCGCCCTCACTATCAGAAAGAAGATTCTGAATTATTTGTTTGTAAGCGCTTCAACACCAGGAAGTTTTTTGCCTTCGAGGAATTCAAGAGATGCTCCACCACCAGTAGAAACGTGAGACACTTTGTCATCAAGTTTCGCCTGAGAAATCGCAGCAGCCGAGTCACCACCACCAATAATAGTGATTCCACCCGCTTCAGTCGCTTCAACAAGAGCTTCAGCAACAGCGAATGTTCCTTTAGCAGTTGCTTCGATTTCGAATACGCCCATAGGCCCATTCCATACAACTGTTTTCGCTTCTTTTACAATGTCAGAGAAGAGTTTGATTGTTTTAGGCCCGATGTCACAACCCTCTTTATCAGCAGGAATCGCGTCAACATCAACATAATCTTCATCAGCAACAGTTTTTCCACCGAAGTCGAGTTTTGAAGTTACAAAAGTATCAATCGGAAGAATGATTTTTGAACCAAATTCAGACTCAAGAAGTGATTTTGCAAGGTCGATTTTAGAATCTTCACAAAGCGAGTTACCAATCTCTTTACCCTGAGCTTTGAAGAATGTATACGCCATTCCTCCACCGATGATAAGTTTGTCAACTTTAGGGAGAAGAGCCTGTACCACATCGATTTTTCCAGAAATTTTTGCTCCACCAATGATAGAAACAAAAGGACGTTTTGGATTATCAAGTGAATCACCGAGGAAATCGAGTTCTTTCTTAAGAAGATATCCGCACGCATTCTGAGCGAAGTATTTAGTAACACCTTCGGTCGAAGCGTGAGCACGGTGAGCTGTTCCGAATGCATCATTTACGAAAATATCTGCAAGATCAGCAAGTTTTTTAGCAAATGCTGCATCGTTTTTCTCTTCTTCAGCATAAAAACGAAGATTTTCAAGAACAACGATTTCACCATTTGAAAGCGCCGCAACTGCTTCTTCAGCAACAGAACCGATACAATCTGATGCAAAGGTTACTTTTCCATCAACATATTTCGGTAGAACATCCGCCACAGGTTTGAGTGAATATTTTGCTTTTACTTCACCATCAGGACGACCAAGGTGAGATACAACGATAACTTTTGCACCTTTGCTTGTAAGGTAGTTAAGGGTTGCAACAGATCCACGAATACGCGTGTCATCAGTAATATTCTGGTTTGAATCAAGTGGTACGTTAAAATCCACGCGAACGAGAACTTTTTTACCTTCAACTGCAAGATCTTCTACAAAAAGCTTAGCCATGATTTTCTCCTATATAATTTTAAAAAAGGGACGGAACCACATGGAACCGTCCCTACATTTGTATCAATTCAGCGGAACATTATTTTGAAATAACGCGAGCCATTTCAAGACATTTGTTCGAATAACCCCACTCATTGTCATACCATGACACGAGTTTTACGAAAGTTTCGTCGAGGGCAATACCAGCAGTAGCATCAAATACTGAAGTACAAGTTTCATCACGGAAGTCAGTTGCAACAACTGCATCTTCAGTGTAACCAAGTACGCCAGCAAGTTCGCCTTCAGAAGCAGCTTTGATTGCTTTTTTGATATCTTCCATTGACGCAGGTTTGTTAAGTTCAACAACAAGGTCAACTACAGATACGTCTGAAGTTGGAACACGGAATGACATACCAGTAAGAAGGCCATTGAGTTCAGGAATTACTTTACCAACAGCTTTTGCAGCACCAGTTGAAGATGGGATGATATTCTCAAGGATACCACGACCACCGCGCCAGTCTTTCATAGAAGGACCGTCAACAGTTTTCTGAGTTGCAGTTGCAGCGTGAACAGTAGTCATAAGACCACGTTTGATTCCGAAATTGTCATGAACAACTTTTGCAAGAGGTGCAAGACAGTTAGTAGTACAAGAAGCATTAGAAATAATGTCCTGACCAGCGTATGATTTGTGGTTTACACCATAAACAAACATAGGAGTTGCATCAGAAGATGGAGCTGAAAGAATTACTTTTTTCGCACCAGCATCGATGTGTTTACGAGCTGTTTCGTCTGTAAGGAAGAAACCAGTAGACTCGATAACTACGTCAGCTTTAACATCACCCCATTTAAGGTTTGCAGGATCACGTTCAGCTGTAAGGCGAATTACTTTACCGTTAACGATAAGGTTAGTACCTTCAACTTTGATGTCCGCATCGAAACGACCATGTACTGAGTCGTATTTAAGCATGTACGCAAGGTATGCAGGGTCAAGAAGATCGTTGATTCCTACGATTTCGATATCTTCTTTAAAGTTAAGAAATGCTGAACGGAATACGTTACGACCGATACGACCAAATCCGTTGATACCAACTTTAACTGCCATGGAAAAACCTCCAAAAAAAGACACAAACACGTTAATTGTTTACGCCAAGAATATAATTCCTGCAGATCAATGCCCCACTGATTTTTTATTCATCGTATTTTTTTTCACAAACATCACTCTACTCATCCTTTGTGAACAAACTATTTTCTACACGAATTATGTATAATTAAACTTAATGAGGTTTACCATGGCAATTATTGACCAGATCAATGAAGTTCTCGAGCAGATCAGACCGTCACTTCAAGCTGATGGCGGCGATGTAGAGTTCGTTTCCTATGAAAACAATGTAGTTAACGTTCGCCTTCAAGGTGCTTGCGGTTCATGCCCAATGTCTACAATGACACTAAAACACGGCATCGAAGCAGCAATGACAAAAGCTATCCCAGAAGTTACAGCGGTTGAACAAGTATTCTAATCGTTCAATTTCATGTGTAGTCATAAAAAAAACGGAAGCCATAAAGCTTCCGTTTTTTTATTTCATGATTCTGTCAATGTAACTACTCAGGTGGTTTCCTAATCTAAAGTTTGCTCCAGAACTCGTTCCAAG
>DYSA01000393.1:0-1493 GCA_020726425.1 Fibrobacter succinogenes
CATATCCTAGCACAGGATAAAATCCTGTGCCTCGCGTCTGCATTCCAAGGCAGAGCCTCGGAACGAGATATGCCGGGCGGACACGTTGGTCCGAACCCTACGGAAAATTTTCTCGTTCCCCGCGTCCCGGCTGGGAATGCCGACTTGATTCTCCACCTCACAATCGAGGCAGAGCCTCGCGTCTGCATTCCAAGGCAGAGCCTTGGAACGAGATGAAATCCTGTGTTCCTCTGTATTGATTGGTCTACAGTCCGGAAGGGCACCATTTCCTAGCACAGGATAAAATCCTGTGCCTCGCGTCGGATGCATTCCAAGGCAGAGCCTCGGAACGAGATAGTTCCGTGAAACGATTTACGTGTTCCGAATTAAGAAATCCTCATACGCCCGTTTAATTCCCTCTTCAAACTGAACCTGACGTTTCCATCCCATGTTTCCGAGTTTCCCCGAATCCATCAGCTTGCGCGGAGTTCCGTCTGGTTTGGTGGTATCCCAGGTCAAAGCACCTTCGAAACCAACAACGCGCTTGATTGTTTCCGCCAACTCTTTGATCGTATGCTCTTCGCCAGATCCAACGTTAATATGAAGATCACCAGAATAGTTGTCCATAAGGAACAAGCATGCGTCCGCGAGATCATCCGCATAGAGGAATTCTCTCAACGGCGAACCGGTTCCCCAGCAAACCACTTCCGAAGCGTTCGCCACTTTTGCTTCGTGGAATCGACGGATCAGGGCAGGAAGAACGTGCGAGTTTTCTGGGTGGTAGTTGTCGCCAACGCCGTACAAGTTTGTCGGCATGGCTGAAATAAAGTCGGTGCCGTACTGGCGATTTGAACTTTCGCACATCTTGATCGCCGCGATCTTTGCGATGGCATAAGGTTCGTTGGTCTGTTCCAGTTCATCGGTCAAGAGTGACTCTTCGACGATAGGTTGAACCGCCATTTTCGGATAGATACAGCTTGAACCGAGATTCAAAAGCTTTTTCACCCCATTTTTGCGCGAAGCTTCGATTACATTTCCTGCAATCATGATGTTCTGGTAGATGAAATCGTAGCGATAGGTGTTGTTCGCAAAGATTCCACCCACTTTTGCCGCCGCAAGGAACACATATTCCGGCTTTTCAGTGGCAAAGAATGTTTCCACCGCCGCCTGATTGGTAAGATCCAGTTCAGAACTGGTGCGAGTAATCAGGTTTGTATATCCCCGTTCAGTCAAAGCCCGAACGATAGCTCCGCCAACCATTCCACGATGGCCTGCGATATAGATTTTCGATTCACGATTCACTTGTAATTCCTTTGGGTAAAGGGTAAAGGGTAAAAGTCAAATTCGAGATTGAATGTTTGATCTCGTTCCAAGGCTCCTGTCTTGGAATGCCGATCCCGAGGCTCTGCCTCGAAATAATTGAGCCGGAGGCTCACACCTACATTCCCTGCGAGACGCTGGGAACGAGTAATAATTTAATCTCGATCTCGTTTCATGGCTCCAGCCTTGAAATG
>DYSA01000393.1:1593-2940 GCA_020726425.1 Fibrobacter succinogenes
GGGAACGAGTAATAATTTAATCTCGATCTCGTTTCATGGCTCCAGCCTTGAAATGCTCACTTCGAGGCTGAAGCCTCGATTTTTGTGAGGCTAGAGCCTCAAATAGTGCGTGACAGGTTTGGAAACCTGTCACGAGATTTATAAATGCACGTTACCGTATTGTGTGTAACGTGCATCGTGAAACGTGTATCGTTTAGTTCTCCACACTCACCGGAACATCATGCCCGTGTGCCTTGAGAAGTGCGTGTCTCTGAGCCACTTTGAGATCTTCGCGAACCATCTCCGCACACATCTCTTGAACAGTGATTTCAGGAGTCCACCCAAGAACGGTTTTCGCTTTTGTCGGGTCACCGAGAAGCGTTTCTACTTCAGCAGGACGGAAATAGCGCGGGTCGATCTGAACGATCACATCGCCCACTTTGAGAGCTGGTGCGTTGTTGCCTTCGATTTTAGTGATTGTGGCTTTTTCATTAACCCCTTCGCCTTCAAACGCGAGAGTGATTCCCAGTTCTGCCGCAGACCAAGAGATAAACTGACGAACCGAGTACTGAACGCCGGTGGCAATAACGAAGTCATCAGGAGTTTCCTGTTGAAGCATCATCCACTGCATGCGAACGTAGTCTTTTGCATGTCCCCAGTCGCGAAGAGAATCAATGTTCCCCATGAACAGGCATTTTTCAAGACCTTGAGCGATATTTGCAAGTCCGCGAGTAATCTTGCGCGTTACAAATGTTTCTCCACGGCGGGGAGATTCGTGGTTGAAAAGAATTCCGTTACACGCATACATGCCATACGATTCACGATAGTTTACCGTGATCCAGTAGCCGTACATTTTTGCTACCGCGTAAGGCGAACGTGGGTAGAAAGGCGTTGTCTCTTTCTGAGGAATTTCCTGAACAAGACCGAACAGTTCTGAAGTTGAAGCCTGATAGAAACGAGTTTTCTTTTCGAGTCCCAAAAGGCGAATTGCTTCGAGGATGCGAAGAGTTCCCATTGCATCAACGTCAGCGGTGTACTCTGGAGATTCAAAAGAAACCGCCACGTGAGACTGAGCACCGAGGTTGTATACTTCATCAGGTTGGATCTCTTTAATGATACGAGTCAAGTTTGAAGAGTCTGTCAAATCGCCATAGTGAAGGATAAAGTTTTTGTTGTCAGTATGGGGATCTTGGTAGATATGGTCTACGCGCTGAGTATTAAAAGATGATGCACGGCGTTTAATCCCGTGAACCTGGTACCCTTTTTCAAGAAGAAACTCGGCGAGATATGATCCATCTTGTCCGGTAACACCAGTGATCAATGCAACTTTCTGTGCCATTTGCGACTCCAAATTTTAATAAATTAATA
>DYSA01000394.1 GCA_020726425.1 Fibrobacter succinogenes
CTTTAAAGAACAGATTAAAAGAGTGATTGATCGTCTCACAAGTGAATTTGTCGAGTAATCCATTGCGCGCTGTTGTGTTACATTTTTGAAGAAAAGTCCAGATCGATGAGAATGGCTACTTGCGCAGCCATAGTAAGGGGTTTTCTGTTTCTGTTTTTTGACGAATTTCAAAGTGAAGTTGTGTTGCAGAGATTCCTTCCGATGCGCCCACGGTTCCGAGAATTGTTCCCGCTAGCGTTTCCGCGCCCTTGGAAACCGAGGTGGTTCCGAGATGAGCGTAAATTGTCATGAACCCATTGCCGTGGTTGACAATGACCACTTTCCCATATCCGGGAAGTGAACCGGAGTACTCCACAGATCCCGATGCAACGGCGCGAACACTTTGCCCCGGGGTTCCTGCAATCCCGATTCCTTTATTCGTGATGACTGTTCCGTACACGGGATGAGTTTGTTTGCCGTACGGTGAAATAATCTTTCCGGTGATCGGCCACGGAAGTGATCCTCTATTTTTGCTAAATCCCGTGGCGAGCGGCTTCGTTTGTTCTCCTGCTTGGGATTCCGAAGCATCGCGTTGGCGAATAAGATTTTCAACAATGGCGTTTAATTTTCGTTGTGCCGCTTTAAGTTCTTCCAGTTGCGCCAGCCACTCTGATTTTTCACTGCGAATTTCGGCAACCAGTTTTTCGCGTTGTTGTTTTTGAATCGCAAGCTGAACGGTCTCTTGCTCTTTTTGCTTTTTCAACTCTGCAAAGTGTCGGTTCTGCATTTGAAGAAGCGTGAGTTCCGTGTTTCGTTTGACTTTCTCTTCACCAATTTTCGCTATGATTTGGCGGTCATAGCGATTGAGATCCGCCGCGAATCGCACGCGATTGAGAAATTCTGTGGGAGTGGCAGCTCCAAGGAGAAGTGCCGGAAGAGTGACTTTGCCCGTTTTGTAGATTTGACGAAGGCGCTGTTCCATGATATGTTGGCGAGATTGAAGTTGTACTCCCGCTTGTTCGGCGGCACGTTGAGCGGATTTCATGTCTTTTTCAACTTGAATTGCCTGATTTGTCAGTTCTGCAAGAAGGCGATTCGCGAGCATCATGTTCGCTTCCATTTCGTCGAGCTGCCGAAGCGTGCTTTTTTCATCCTGCCGAAGTTTTTGAATTCGTTTCTCCCCCGCTTCGATGAGTTGTTTCAGGGAATCGGCGCGATTCGTGTGAACTGCAATTTTGTTTTGGTACGATTTTACCGTAGCCGAATTCACCGCAGCGGAGAGATGAATCGGGGAGAATAGGCAGAGAACGATGAAAATGAGAAATGCAAAAGTGAGAGTGTGCTTTGAACAAAACGGGGATTCAATTTCTTGAACCCCATTTAATACACGACATGTAAGCCGATTACCCAAGGATCTCTTTTGCCTTTTTGATCTGATTCGCCACGGAAGTTGGCCCTGTTCCACCGGGAATGTCGCGCCCGTTGAGCGCCGTGTTCCAGTCGAACAGCGATTGCACATCTTCGTCGAACAGATCGGAGAACTGTTTCAACTCGGCGGTACTCATTTTGTTCAGTTCAATTTTGTTTTTGTCGCAGTGGCCCACGATTGATCCGATCACGTGATGTGAATTTCTAAACGGCATTCCCTTGCGCACCAAGTAGTCCGCAAGATCAGTCGCCAAAAGGAACGGATCGAGAGCCGCCGCAATCCGATCTTTGTTGATCTTCAGTGTCTTGAGTACTTCGGTAAACACTGCCATGATTAACCGTACTTGATTAATCGAATCGATAAACGGTTCTTTGTCTTCCTGAAGATCTTTGAAATAGGAGAGTCCTACGCCTTTCAGTGTCGTGGCGAAGCGACTGTAATTTCCCACGAGTCTGCCTGTTTTCCCGCGGATCAACTCCAGTGAATCGGGATTCTTTTTCTGAGGCATCATTGAAGAGCCGGTTGACCACGCATCAGAGAGCGTCACGTATCCGAACTCACGAGTTGACCATACAATAAGATCTTCCGCATAGCGACTCATTGATAGTCCCGTTGCCGCAAGAGCGTTTAGTGATTCGAGCACGAAATCCCGCGCCGCCACGCCATCAATTGAGTTGTCCGTGATTGCAGAAAAACCGAGTGCTGTCCGCAGAAGTTCCCGATCCACCGCAAATCCCGATCCCGCAATCGCGCCGGAACCGAGGGGCATGATATCGGCATTTTTCGCCGCGTTGGTAATTCTCGCGTGATCCCGTTCGAGAAGATAGAAGAACGAGAGCCAGTAGTGAGCGAGCGACACTGGCTGGGCCTGTTGATAGTGCGTGTATCCCGGAACGATAATATCGCGATCGGTTTCGGCACGGAACAGGAGCGCTTTTTGAAGTTCCCGAAGTGATTGCGCCGCTTCGCCAAGACGGTTTTTCACAAAGAGATGAAAATCCGTAGCCACTTGGTCATTCCGCGAACGTCCCGTGTGAAGTTTTGCCGCCGCAGCGCCGATCTCCAACCCGAGAAGGCGTTCAACCGCCATGTGAATATCTTCGTCAGACGAGAGATACTCCAGAGTGCCAGCGAAATGTTTTTCTAAAATTGAGTCAAGACCACGGTGAATGGATTCGCGCTCTTCGGAAGTGAGTACACCCTGTTTTTCGAGGGCGCTTGACCACGCTTTTGAGCCAAGTACATCTTCAACAATAAACGCCTTGTCTGTGTTGAGTGAACTGTTAAACTCGTCCATCAGTGCCGAAGTTCCTTCTTCGAACCGGCCATCCCACATCTTATTCTTCGCTTGACTCATGATCTCCTCCAAATTTTTTCCGGTTCAAAATATAACATGGCGTGACCATTTTGGTTTTAGCGGTGCAGGAACTGGTCGGTCTCTGATTGTTTCTCGTGACTTTCGGGGTTGGTATTGCCGAACGTCTCCATGACTCGCCAAGTAATAACAGTGGCTTCCTCCGTAGGAAG
>DYSA01000395.1 GCA_020726425.1 Fibrobacter succinogenes
GTATTTTCAAGTCTGTAACTGATTCTACCTTTAGCTTTACTGGAATTAAAAACAGTGCTGGTACTGGTGAAGGGTCACTCAAACTTGCCTTTCCCAATGCTGATTCTATTAGTGGATTGATTGTGGATCTGGTCGGCCCAGCTCTTCGCGATTCTGCGCGATTTGACAACAGCAATGGTGATCGCACGGCAGACACGCTCACTTTGAAAGTAACAGAGCAGATCGATGTGAAAAAACTTTCCATCGATTTGGCATATTTCCAGCTTGCAATTGATACAATCAATGTGGAGTCAGTTGTATCAAAATCGGTTGGAGTAATCACATCTGATTCGATTCTCACCGATTTTGCCAAAGGTGAATTGGACAAAAAAGCTTATGCATGGGTTCGGTTCGCTTCGTTTGAAAAGTCGGTTGTGGATATGAAAGGAAATGTTCCGCACAGCAAATCGAAATGGGTTCCACTTGTTCGCAAAGGAACATCTTCGGCTCTGAATCCTGCGGCTCTGTTTGATGCTAAAGGATCGGGAAGAGGCGATGAGATTCTCGTAAAATTTAGCGAAGGAAGTTCGCCCCAGTCTCATAAACTAGCTGATCTTAAATCAATTGCATATAGTTGGCCAACGGGTGGAATCATCGACACTGTGAAACGTTCAAACTTGACGATTTCCAATGGATCGGTGAGTTTTAGTACCAACGGTTCTCGTGAAGGATTTGGTTCTGGATCGATCGCTCTGATTTTTGATGATACGACATATACCGAAACCATTATTGACTCTGTAGGCCCAGCGATTGTGAAAGCTTCGCGACTGTGGTCAGAAAAGTCAGAAAATGATACGGTTATGGTTGCCTTGACTGAATCAATAGCGAATTTATTTGCCAGTGATAAAGCCTACTCGGTGATTATTCACGGAACTTCTGAAACTTCCGTCAAATCAAAATCTACTCAGTTGGTGAACGATTCGCTACGGATGGTCTTTCCTTTCGGAACAGTGCAGGAGAATGATTCGATTGCCTTGATTCCCGACGGTGGTATCGCAGATCTTTTGGGAAATAAACCACATCAAAACAATCAGCACATTGAGATTGAACTTGTAGGAGGAAAGAAACCGTATTTCGTTAATGCAGAGATGTTCGACAACGACGGGAACGGAACCGCCGATTCGGTAGTGGCTACGATCAAACTTGGTTCTCATGTGGAAGCGGAACGTGCGCAAGATCTTTCATCGGCTAAGGCGAGCTGGCCAACAACAACCGATTTGAAAGATGCAAAAGGTTCAGCGATTGACGAAACGACAATCAAACTGACTGGTATGGAAATATTTGCTACCAGTGGTACGGGCGCAGTTGAACTGACGTTCCCCAGTGGGGTTGTTCGTGGTGAAGCGAAAGATCGCGTTGGCCCAGTGATTCTTTCTGCGAAATTGTGGGAGCAGATGGGTGGTGATGATACTCTTCAAGTAGAGTTTTCTGAACCAATTATCGGCGCTGGAGATGCGAAAACACTTTTGAATATAAACGATGATCCAAAACATTCGATCAAAGTGGAACCGTATCTGAGCAATACTATTTGGCGGTTCAGTTTTGCCAAGGGGACGGCTTCAGTAGGCGATTCGGTGAATATTGTTTCGAAATCAGATATTCGCGATGGAGCAAACAATCCCGCTCACGAAAAGAATCGCAAAGTAGCAATAGAAATGAAAAAACGGCCGATTGCGGTGCATACCGACGAAGGTGGTTTTTATGCAACTGGTAACGATGGTACCATGGATCAGGTTCAGATTGTTCTTGCAAAAGAGGTGGATCAGAAACGTATCGAAGGCTTTACCGCTTCATTCTCGTGGCCATCTGTTTCCGGGGAGATAAAAGAGTTTTCGATTGGGAACGATCGGATGACGGTTCAGGATTCTGTGTTGTTCATTGATCTGAAAAGTGAATCGCTGGCAAAGGGCATGACCTTTGTCGATGATTCTAAATTTGGCAAAATCACTTTGGCTCAGCCCGATGATGATCAGATTGAACTGCACAAAACAGCGTTCACCGGAAAAGATCGCATGGCACCGGTTCTTGTCGATCAGGCGAACTATCGTGGCAAAGAGTTGACTTCCGACGAAGAACAGTTCGAAGATACCCTTGTTCTGAACTACTCAGAACCAATCGAACCAGTGAATCCTGGAAGTGGAATCGAGTCTGATATCTTCATTCTCAACAAGAAAAATGGAGATGTATACAGACTCTTGATCACCGGCGAATCTTCCCATGAAAACAGTGTGGTTCGCCATACCGTTCGGGTTATTCGAGGAAAATCAACCGTTCCGGCGAGTGGTGATAAGATCGCGATCAGCGGTGATACGAAATTGGTAAAAGATCGATCGGGGAATGTTCAGCAGATCGAAACTGCATTTGTTCCTTTTGGTACTGTTTATCTTCCTGCTTCGTATGAAGTTGTTGTGTATCCGAATCCATTTACGGTAACTGAACGAGAGTACAACAATGATCTTATCGAAGAGTATCGAGACAACAGCGATATTCAGGCGATCAAGCGGATGGCGGTGATGGTTCGTCCATTTGGGAATCGCGCCGGCGCAGAGTTGAGTGGAACTATCTCGATTTTCGATGCCGTTGGTCAAGTGATAATGGCGAACGAAGAGCTTGCGTTCCAAGAACGAACCGGCGTTCTGCTTGCTTCATTTGAAGGCAAAAACCTTCGAGGAAGAAATCTCGGTTCGGGTTTGTATCGCGGGGTAATTTCAGTGAAATCTAAATCCGATGACACTGAACAGGTGAATGTGATTCCGGTGATGATCGGTATAAAAGAGTAATCAAATGTGATAGTGAAATAAAAAGCGGGAATCTCTGTTGAGGTTCTCGCTTTGTAACTACTCAGGTGTTAGTGGGGGACAAAAACTCGCTTCAGCACTCGTTCC
>DYSA01000396.1 GCA_020726425.1 Fibrobacter succinogenes
ACAATTTCTGATATTGTTAAGAATGTTCTTTCTCAAGAGTTGCCGTGGAATGCAACAGCATTTTTAGCCGATGAATCAGGAATGATTCTCGCAATGTCTCCTCAGGCTGAAGAAATTCTTGGTTTGAAAGAACTAAAAGATCATGTATACAAAACAACGATCGGTATTGAACAGCTAAAACCGGAAGAGTACAATCTTCTTAAAAGTCGCAACGAAACAATCGCAGACTCGTTTAAAAGCATTTATAAAGGGAAAAAAACTGTCGCAGAAATTTCTATTGAAGGGAAAGACAATCTTTTTGTAGTTACCCAAAATATTGAGACTACTGGTTGGAAAATATTTGTGTTGGTGGAATCAAAAGAGGTTCTTAAATCAATAAATGAGATGTCGGCTCTCTCTCATAAGATTGGATATTTCATTATTGCGGGAATGCTCTTCTTCTACCTCTTTTTCTTTTCAATCTTGAGAAAACGCGCAAAAATCATGGCCAAAACTATGGCTGAACCAGTTGCTGAACTTGTATCCGCGGCAAAAGTATTGGGAAGTAGTTCAGTTTCTCACGCCCTATCCTATTCTGGTATATCGGAATTGGACGAACTCACCAGTACGTTCATTCAAATGGCAGATCAACTGGATGAACGTTCTGCAGAGCTAGTTGCAAGCCAGGTTCAGATACAAGTACACGAAAAAGAGGCAGAACTGGCCTTTGCTCAGGGAATGTATGAATCTGCAAGTGGGTATCTTCACAATGTAGGAAACTCAATTACCAAATTGGACAGTTCTATCCTTGATCTTGAATCTCTCGTAAAAAGCAGTGATCAATATCCGGCGGTGTTTGATGCTATCGCCAGTGGTGATACAACAGTTACCGAGAAATTCCGCACAGTTCTGACCGAAAAAAGCATACCGAAACTTCGGGAAACGACTATCGCAATTAAGCGGATTAAAGAGACAATTCAGCAAACGATTCACCATCAACAGCAGAGTTTCAAGGATGCAAAACAGACGTTGATTCCCGTGAAATTTGATTTTGCAGAGATGGTTCGAGATGCCGTTTCTTCGCTTTCGTTTCCAGACAGTCACGTTGAAATTACTCTTGATCTTCCCGATTCTCTTCCCGTGGTTCACCACCGCAATCAACTCTACAACGGCGTATTGAATATTGTTAAGAACGGTGTCGAAGCCTGTTCTGTTCACGAAAAAGGATTTGTGAAAATAACGCTTGTTTCCCAGGGAAAAGGTGCGATCCTAACGGTTGTTGACGATGGTGTCGGTATTTCAACTGCCGATAAAAACAAGATGTTAACAGCTGGTTTTACCACAAAACCACATGGAAATGGGTTCGGATTGCACTCGATAGCGGTGTTTCTAGGTGGTCATCGAGGAAAGCTTACGATTGAAAGTGCCGGAGAAAATTTAGGGGCTACAATTACTCTCGAGGTACAAAATGTCGAATAAAAAAATGGTGATGGTTGTCGATGATGAACCGGCAATTTTAGAGTATTATCGCAAAGTATTTCAACCGGATAATGACGATTTTGACATTCTCGGATCCAGCGAATCGAGTAGTGAAACGGATATTGATTTGCATCTATTTTCACTACCATCGGAGTTGATCTCGGAATTTTCTGCTGTATATAGTTCTGGGAAAAGTGTGCCCCTGTGTATTCTTGATATGCGAATGCCGGAGATGAATGGACTGGAAACAGCGGTAGAACTTCGTAAGATTGATCATGATACCATTATAATTATTTGCACCGCATTTTCTGACTCTTCGGCGGACAAGATTAAAGACGATTTAAAAGAGGGGGTATTTCTCGTTCATAAGCCCTTTGCTCCAGATGAATTTAAGCTTCTTGTCCACTCGATTCTCCGCGAGTGGGAAGCCAAGGTCATTTCCCGCAAAAATGAAGAGCGTCTTCGTCTCATTATTGAAGGCACACAAGTGGGGACATGGGAATGGAATATCGTCACCGGTGAAACTAATTTTAATTATCGATGGGCTGAGATCGTTGGCTACACTCTTGAAGAGCTAGAACCGGTATCGGTAAATACGTGGTTAAGTCTTACTCATTTGGATGACTTACTTCTTTCAAACCGGCAACTTGAACTTCATTTTTCAAGGAAGATCCCAGTTTATGATATAGAATGCCGTATGCGCCATAAAAATGGAACATGGGTGTGGGTTCACGCTCGTGGGCGAGTCATGTCCTGGAGTTCTGATGGAAAGCCACTTATCATGTATGGAACACACACGGATATTTCAGAACGAAAATCTGTTGAAGAGCAAATTATCGAGGAGAGAGACTACTCTTCAAACATAATCAAGAATACACCGGCAATTATCTGTGGGATCGGCGAAGATGGATTTTGTAATTCAATCAATCCAGCCGGAGAGTTCGTAACGGGATATCAAGCTACGGAAATAATTGGCAAAAATTGGTGGAATACTCTCTATCCTGGTGATGAATTTCATCAAGTAGAAACGCTTTTTCGAGATATTGAAAAAGGGGATGTTCGCAATTATGAGATGCGGCTAACACGAAAAGATGGTGAAAAGCGGGTCGTATCCTGGAACTCAATATATCGACGTGACGAAGATGGTGGAATAACAGAAATCATTGGCTTCGGTCATGATATTACGGATCGAAAAATTGCAGAAGAGGCATTAATCGAGAGTCGTGAGCGATTCAAACTGCTTTCAGAAGTTTTCCCAGAAACAATATTTGAAGCATCAATTGATGGTAAGATTACGTACACCAATGATAATGGATGTAAGCAATTTGGGTACACACAAGATGAGCTTGCCGGCGGTGTTAATATTTATGACCTTATCATGCCAGAGTATCATGCTACTGTTCAACAGCGGGTTCAAGATAGAATCCGCGGAGAAAAGGGAGGGTATACTGAATATCGTGCACGAA
>DYSA01000397.1 GCA_020726425.1 Fibrobacter succinogenes
AATTTCTCATGGCTATTTAGGCTTTCAGAAACTATTTTCTCACTCCTTTATACCCCCGATCCTCGAACCACAACTCCGGAATTTCCGGCGAAAGCGATCTTCATTGTGAACACTGTTTTTTTTAGCTCAATCTTCCTTTCAATTGATCTTTACCGAACTCCCTGTCTATCGACCGTTCTATCCAAAGAGGTTCAAATTTGAAAACGCTACGCATTGCCATCCACGATTTCGGCGGCCACCCGTTTACTCTCCAGCTTGCTGGTGCACTGGCAGAACGGGGACACAAGGTTGCTTATTTTTTTACCTCTTCAAATGATGCTCCCAATGTCGGACAGATGAAAGGAACTGAAAAGGTTCAGCTCATCGACATCCCTTTTGAAAAGTTCCAGAAACGAAACTTTGTAAAACGCAAGTTTCAAGAGATGGCCTACGGAAAAGTTGCCGTTGATGCATTTATCAAATGGTTTCCCGATGTGCTGATTTCAAATACTGCACCGGTTGATTCTCAGATTACTATTTCTAAATGGGCAAAGAGAACCCATGTGCGCCACATCTTTTGGTTTCAAGATATCGTGGCTCATGCGGCGAAAGATATCCTTACTAAAAAACTTGGCTTTGTCGGTGGACTTATTGCGGCAAATCTCGCTCACACGGAAAAACGCATTGCTCAGCTCGCCGATTTCGTGATCAATATTTCCGAACCGTTTAAAGAGCAGTGTCTTTCATGGGGAATCCCCGAGTCTCGTCAGATGATTCTTCCCAACTGGCCGGTATTGGAACAGCTTCCGGTTTGCCCCAAAGATAACGAGTGGGCTCGCAAACACGATCTACACGACAAATTTGTCTTTATGTATTCCGGAACGCTGGGCTTTAAACAGCGGCCGGAACTTATGGTTCAATTGGCTGAAAAGTTTGCAACTACCCCTTCTGTTCGTATTGTTGTTGTCTCTGCCAGTATTGGCGTTGACTGGTTACGTGAACAGGTAGCAGAAAAATCACTCTCCAATTTGATTATTCTTCCGTTCCAGCCCTTTGAAGATCTTCCTGCTATGATGGGAGCCGCTGATGTTCTCGTGACAATCCAGACTGCCGATGCAGGAAAGTTCTGTGTTCCTTCAAAAGTCCTTACGTATCTCTGTTCTGGAAAGCCGCAGCTTCTGGCAATCAATGAAGATAACCAAGCGGCGAAAATGGTTCTAGAAAGTAAGAGCGGAATAGTTGTTGCTCCGAATGATGATGCGGGATTTGTTGCGGCGGCGAAGAAACTCTTTGACTCTCCGATTTCAACAGGTGCACGAGCATTTGCGGAGAAGAGTTTTGATATTAATGCCAATGTCGTTACTATCCTGAATAAGAGCCTCGATGGATATAAAGGAACCATTTCATGAAAAAACTTCCCATTGGCATTCAGGATTTTGTCAAGATCCGTGAAAACGGATTACACTATACGGATAAAACTAGCCAGCTTTCTACCTTGATTACTGAAGGTTCTACTTATTTCCTCTCTCGCCCCCGTCGATTTGGCAAAAGCCTTCTCTGTTCAACACTGGGTGCATTGTGGGAAGGAAAGCGTGAGCTTTTTAGCGGTCTTGCCATTGATTCACTCGATTGGCAATGGAATGCGCATCCGGTCATTCGTCTCGATCTCAATGCGGGTAACTTTACTGTTGATTCGTACGAACTGAAGGTTCTCATTTTTGAATCACTCAAACGTCATGCGAATGAGAACAATCTTTCTATTGTAGAAGATAAGAGTGCTCTGGGAGCTATGCTTGAGAGTCTCATCTATGAACTCTTCAAATCTACGGGTAAAAAAGTAGTGGTGATTATCGATGAGTACGACAAGCCGCTTCTCAATTCGATCAACAACGAAGCCTTACACGAAGAGTTCAAGGGGATTCTCAAAGGATTTTACGGCGTACTTAAAAGTGCCGATCCTCATCTCTCCTTTCTCTTTATAACTGGTGTGACAAAGTTTTCGCAAGTTTCTGTTTTCTCTGATCTCAATCAGTTACAGGATATTTCTCTTGATCCTCGCTTTGGTGATCTCTGTGGATTTACCCAAGCGGAAGTTGAACGGGATTTTGCTGAACTCATTACCCTGTTTTCTAGGGAGCACTCACTTGAAGAGTCAGAGTATCTCTATCGCTTAAAACGGTTCTACAATGGATACCGTTTTTCTCAAAAAGAGATTACGGTGTATAACCCTTTTGGTCTGCTCAATCACTTTACCAATGGACAATTTGAATCATATTGGTTTTCTACAGGAACACCGACGTTTCTGATCAAACTCATTGAAGAGCAGCATATTGATATCCTTGCGTTAGAAAAAATGGAAGTTAAAAGTAGTGAGTTTGCAGACTATCGCAAAGACCTCATGCTTGCTGTTCCCGTGCTCTATCAGGCGGGGTATCTAACGATTAAAGAGTATGATCCCGTTCTAAAACTTTTTACCCTCGATTATCCCAATGAAGAGGTGCGCACTTCCTTTGCGGAATCACTCGCGGATAAATACGCGTACGCTCCCGAACAGACCAGAACCAGTCTGTTAGTAACATTTTATCGTTCGCTCAAAGCGGGCAATGTCGATGGGTTCATGGAAACACTCGTTCCCTTCTTCGCCAGCATTCCCTACGATCTCAATGATCAAACAGAACGACACTATCAGGTTGTCTTCTATCTTATATTCCGCATGCTCGGGCAGTTCTGTGAAACAGAAGTGAAAAGTGCCCGCGGAAGAGCCGATGCTATTGTCGAAGTGGGAGAGTATGTCTACTGCTTTGAGTTTAAACTTTTCGATACCGCAGAAAATGCCCTTGCTCAGATTGATGATCGCGGCTACTTGACTCCTTATAACGGTTCCGGTAAGAAACTGGTGAAAGTGGGAGTATCCTTTGATGCGGTGAAACGGAATGTTGG
>DYSA01000398.1 GCA_020726425.1 Fibrobacter succinogenes
AATTTCAAGGCCGATGGCTATCGCCTTCCCACGGAGGCGGAGTGGGAGTATGCGTGTCGAGCTGGTACAACGGGGCAATATTTCTGGATACCCGATACGGCCAAAGATAGGACATTTTATGCTGATACGGCACTGCTCTATGCATGGTTTGCTGACACATCAAAAGTAAGAAGGTACCAGCCGGTACGACAACTGCGCCCCAATGGATTTGGACTCTACGATATGATTGGAAATGTCGAAGAGTGGTGCAATGATCTTTGGGATCCCTGGTACTATCAGCGCAGTCCTGTAAATAATCCCAAAGGATCATCTTATCTATTTAACTGGGATCTATGGCTCCAATTAGGAGGGCGCATGGTGCGTGGGGCAGATAACCATAATAATTCATCAGGATTAGCATCCTATTACAGACCTTCGGTTTCATATGATCCAGAGTATGATAAGGCAGGTATTCGTCTGGTTCTCAATCGCCCTGTTCCGGACAGGAAGTGATAACGTGGGGGGCGTATGATGTTATGGTAAGGCTTAATACATCCAATCCGCCCACGCCGGGTGAACCCACCGGAACCAATTCAAAACACAAATGTTCTTGTAGGTCAGACCCGATGTGGTCTGGCAGGAGTTCGAATAATCAGATCAGCTTTTTTAATGTCACGGTTTCACCCTGTCCCGCGAGGAACAGGGCTCTGAAAATCCTTGAAACAAGATATTCAACGACGGCGATTACAGCGAAGTGAGCGCAAGTCGTTGATCGCCGGTGGTGATATGCTTGACTGATACCCCGCGTTTTGACTCTTTTGCTCGATGTTTGACCTGAGAGAGTTCCCGGGAAAAGTGATCCGTTTCTGAAATTTGAATTCCCGAGTCAACAACAACAATGGCCACCGAAACACGCATGATTTCATAAAACCGTTCTTCGCCATACCGATCTTTGGCCCGGATTCCTCCGTGATTCTGGTGAGTTTCTGAATACAATCCGATAATGGTATCTCGAAATTTTATCTGAATATCTGAAGCAATCGCCTTTGCAATTGCGCTGTTTGTTCCTTTTATCACCATAAAAAAGTCATCGCCGCCGACGTGACCGACAAAGAAGTTCTGTTCGCGCCGGTACACCTGCATGATTTCGCCAAAGATTTGAATGACTCGATCTCCGGTGCGAAATCCATAGATATCGTTAAACGGTTTAAAATTGTCAAAATCAAAATAGAAGTAGGCTCGACTAATGGAGAGATCCAGAAGGGTGCGGCAGATCTGTTCATCGATCAAATTATTTCCCGGAAGTCGGCTCAGTGGATTGAGATCACGGGCGATTGAAATATTTTTTTCATTGAGCGCATCGAGAAGTGTTTTTGCCGTGAGCACGCCACAATATTTGCCATTTTCGGTGATAAAAAGACACTCGGCCACAAATTTTTCCGTACTGTACACCTCTAAAACTTCTTCGAGAGAGTTGTGGATTTCCGCCATGGGAACGGGATGGATGAAATCGTTTAGTTTCCGTTTGAACCGGCGACTCATAAGAAGTTCTTTGCCAAAGGGCGAATAAACATACTCTTTGAGATCCCGTTCGTGAATAATTCCCAATGGTTCGCCGGAGTGATTTACCACCGGAACAAAGTGTTCATCGTTATGGGTGCGGAAAAATTCAAGAAGGTCGACGAGCGATGAAGAGGGAACGAGAAGCGGTGTAATTTCGCGAATACGATTGCGGATCAACTGCTGATCCGAATGAGCGTTGCGGCGGTTTCGTTGATTGCTCACGCGAACATGTTCATAATACGGAAGCAGTTTTGCACACTCCGTGGTGGGCCGTGCCACGAGATATCCCTGCACGAGATCACATCGAATATCGCAACACGCAAGAAACTCTTCGTTGGTCTCTACACCTTCGGCAACAACGTGAATTCCCAGTGTGTGAGCAAGATTAACGGTGCTATTTACGAACAGTTTTTTCCGTGCATCGCTACAGATTCCGCTGATAAAAAACCGATCCATTTTCACGTAGTTTGGTTCCACGTTATAGAGCAGTTGCAAGCCCGCGAATCCGGCGCCGAAATCATCTAAAGCCATGCGATAATTGCTGTCTTTGTAATGGCGAAGAAGTTCTTCGCTTGCGGAGGTGTGATCCCACGGGTCTTGTTCACTTATTTCAAAACAGAGATCACTCGGTTCGATCGGTTCCCGCATTAAAATAGAGTGAGTTCCTTCGCGATAATCGGGCATTGATACCAGCCTGTTATCGAGATTGTAAAACAGCTTTATTGATTCATAAAACCAGATCGACCGAAATTTTCGTATCGCTTTTTCACGAAGGAAAAGATCCACTTCGACTAAGCACTGTTCGTGAACCGCGGTGTCAAAAAAATCTCGAATTGTTGGAAATCCCGCTGCTTCATAGTTGCGCAAAAGTGCTTCGACGCCGAAGGTTATCCCGGTGTGAATATTGACGATTGGTTGAAATGCAAAATCCGCAGTTTCTACAGCTGCAATCCATCGTTCTGAAAGCATGGCTTCCCCCTAGGTTCGTAATCCTTTTGTAAAGGTAGGCGATATCTGTTGCGAAAGTGTGTGCAACTGGTGAGATTCCTGCATGTTTTTTTGTTTGCCATCGATTGCGAGAATTGAGATATAGTTTTGCGCTTCAAATGGGAGTGTGCTTGATAAAAGGAGTAACGGATTTGCCGCAAAAAAACAATCTCATGACCGGTTTCCAAACCAGATCGAATAATTTGTTCTATTAATTCGCGGGGCAAATATGTCGCAGATTAAACGATTAGTCGACAAAAAGACAAAACGTAATTCACTTTCGTTTTATCGTTTTATCGTTTTATCGTTTTATCGTTTTATCGTTTTATCGTTTTATCGTTTTATCGTTTTATCGTTTTATCGTTTTATCGTTTTATCGTTTTATCGTTT
>DYSA01000399.1 GCA_020726425.1 Fibrobacter succinogenes
TCGAGGCAGAGCCTCGTCAGAAGCATTCCAAGGCCGGAGCCTTGGAACGAGTTGATCACTTTGTCGTTTTAGCAGAATATTTCATATTTGGGGCGCGAAGCAATATCGCACATTTCTCACTTGCATAGGTGACGTTGCAATTATATTCTTCAATGTAAATAAATGACTACACAGAGGAGTGTATTATGCAATTGCGAGAAATAAAAATTACTCACCGGTTTATCTGGATTATTGGTTCCATGAGTCTGTTTCTTTTGATGATTCTCGGCACTTTCGGAATTTTTATTCGATCCATTCAAACATTTGCAGAAAATATGGTGGGCGAATATATGCTCACCGGGCACAAGGCTAAAATTGAAGTTGCCACGCGCAGTGTGGCGGAACAACTGGCGATAATTGTCAAAGCCTACCCCGATGAAGCCACTCAAGTTGAAGCAATTCGTGAAGCGGTAAAAACATTTCGCTATGAAGAAGATAAATCGGGATACTATTTCGTCTTTCGCGGAACGGTCAATGTAGCTCATCCGGTTCTTCCTGAAAAACAGGGAAAAGATCTTGGAGGATTGCGCGATACCAACGGCGTGCAATTTATTGTAGATCTACAAAAAGCCGCTTCAAATGGTGGAGGATTTGTCGAATATCTCTGGACCAAAAAAGAGAATGGGAAAGATGTGGGGATCAAAACAAAATTGAGCTATGCCGCAATGATTCCCGGCACCGATAGCTGGATCGGAACGGGTATATATATCGACAATATTGAAAAAGAACAGGCGACAATCCGCGCACAACTGGCAAAGCGTTCGACGTATCTGTTTGCAGTGGTTATTCTGGTTATTATTGTTCTTTTTGGAGTGGTTATACTTCCGGTTCTGTTGCGGATTATCAATTCCATAGTCGCTCCGATCGCGGCGCTTGTTGATGCTTCGCGCAGACTCGCCAAAGGGGACACAAAAATCGCCATTGCTATCGAAGGTAACGATGAGTTCACCGAGATGGAGTCTGCATTTTCCGCACTTATTACGGCGACGGAACAGAAAATCAAATCTGCCAGCGCGATCGCTCAGGGAGACTTGACTCAACCGATCGTTCTTGTTTCTGAACACGACCAATTGGGAATTTCACTTCAGAATATGCAGACGAGCCTTGCAACAATGATTCGCGAAATAAAAGGAGTTTCCGAAGATATTCGCGTGGGATCAGACAATATCGCTTCACTGAGCGATTCTCTCTCCAGTGGTGCAACTTCACAGGCCGCTTCGGTGGAAGAGATTTCCAGTTCCATAACCGAAGTATCTTCGGAGGTTCGCTATGTGGCAGATCAGGCCACGGAGGCAAATGTGTTTGCGACGACTCAACGTGATTCCGTACAAAAGGGGATTGCCAGTATGGTGGATCTTCAGCAGGCGATTGCCGATATTAGTGTTTCGAATCAGGCTATTGGAAAAATCGTTTCGGTAATAGAGAGCATAACATTCCAGACAAATCTTCTCGCCTTGAACGCCGCCGTGGAAGCAGCTCGGGCGGGTCAACACGGAAAAGGATTCGCCGTGGTGGCCGATGAAGTTCGCAACCTTGCCAACCGCAGTGCCAAATCCGCTCAAGAGATCACCGCGCTGATTGGTCTGGCGACAGAACGGGTCGAACGGGGTGTTTTCGGAGCCGATTCAACTCGCGTGATTCTCGATACTATCGGCGAAGGAGTGCTCAAAATGAGTGATTTTCTTCAGGATATTTGCACCACTGCGGCGGATCAATCTCTGAGTATCGACCAAATATCGATTGGTATTGATCAAATTAGCCACACTTCACAAGATAGTGCCGCCAGTTCCGAAGAGAGTGCCGCTTCGTCGCTCGATCTTGCCCATCAAGCGGAAAAACTGTCCGAGTTGGTACAACGGTTCGCCATAGGTGATGAAGATTCACAACCTTCACGCGTTCAATCGGCAGTTCGCGGTGGGCAACAGAAACGACTTCGATAAGAGAAAAGAGATTAGGAAATAAAAAAGAGGGCTATTCACATACGATGAATAGCCCTCTTTTTGTTTTGTTGCTGTTGTTTAGATAATTATCGCCTTCTCAATTATCTCCGCCAACTCAGCCTTTCGGAACGGCTTGTTGAGAAATCTGTTCATTCGGTTCGATCATTGGGAAATGCATTTTCTCATGAACAATATCGATTTGCAAAAGGTACTTTTATACCAGAACAGTAATCCCTTTTTTGAAAGAGTTGCTATGGATCAGAAGAAGGAAAAGCAAAACTATTTCCACGAACTGTTTTCTCTCAAGGAGAACACCAATTATGGCGGAACAATCGAAACAATTCGCAGTGATATTGAATTTCGCAACGGAAATATCTGGGCGCTAATCCTTGCGATTCTGATCGCTTCGGTGGGATTGAACACCAATTCTCCGGCGGTGATTATTGGGGCGATGCTGATCTCTCCGCTTATGGGGCCAATTGTAGGAATCGGTTTTGGGTTGGGAACAAACGATTTTTCACTCATGCGGCGAAGTTTGCGCAATCTTTTGATCGCTACGGTGGCTTCACTGATCGCTTCGACGGTCTATTTTTCACTTTCGCCACTGGCAGAAATTCAGTCAGAACTTCTTGCACGAACCCGTCCCACACTCTACGATGTTCTCATTGCATTTTTTGGCGGAAGTGCAGGGATTATCGCGGTTTCACGCAAAAGCCCCAAAGCGAATATTCTCTCCGGTGTTTCAATTGCGACAGCTCTGATGCCGCCACTTTGCACCGCGGGATTTGGACTTGCTACTCACAATAGCCAGTTTTTCTTCGGCGCATTGCATCTCTTTTTGATTAACGCGCTCTTCATCTGCCTCGCCACACTTCTCTTTACAAAACTTATGAAATTCCACGAACACGCCGT